>JBFMGH010000648.1:0-9832 GCA_040752795.1 Cyanobacteriota bacterium | reverse complement strand
ATAAAGAAATTAAATCTATAAAAGGTGAATATATAAGTATTCCAAGACAAACAAAGCATCGTATTGAGAATATTGGTAGTGATGAAGTTATTTTTATTGAAGTTCAAAATGGTTCATATCTTGGGGAAGATGATATTGTCAGAATTGAAGATGACTATAACAGACGAATAAATTAATTATGTAGTAAAAATATTTATAAAAAAAGGAAATAATAATGGAACAAGGCATACAACCATTAGACTGGATAGTAATAATAGTTTATATAGGTTTTTTACTATATTTAGGTTTTTATCTGGGTAGTAAACAAAAATCAACAGAAGAGTATTTTGTTGGCTCAAGATCTTTAACCTGGCCAATAATTGGAATTTCAGCTATGGCTACACAACTCAGTGCAATTAGCTTTATTTCTGCCCCCGGGTTTGTTGGCCTTAAAGAACAGGGTGGAGGAACTTTATGGCTTGGTGCTGAGTTTGCAGTTCCAATTGCAATGTTAATATTGATTATGGTAGTTTATCCTGTCTTTTATAATGCAAAAATTGTTACTATTTATGAGTATCTCAATACAAGGTTTGATTCTTCAACACGGCTGGCTATAAGCCTTGTTTTCCAGATAAGCCGTATTCTTGCAACAGGTATTAGCATTTATGCAACAGCAATAGTTTTTCAAGCTGCATTCAATATACATTATTTGCTAACAATCCTTATTGTATCTGTTGTAACAATTATTTACGCTGCAACTGGTGGTATTAAAGCCGTTATATATGCAGATGTGGTTCAGATGGTAATTATATTTATCGGTATATTTTTCTGTGCATTTTATGCTCTAAACCTTATGGGTGGCTGGGAAATTTTTGTTGATCATCTGGATAGAGCTAGGTTAAACGCAGTTGATTTTGCTGAATGGGGGTATAAAGGTAAACACGAATATGGTTTTTGGCCAATGGTATTAGGAGGTTTATTCCTGTATCTTTCTTATTATGGTTGTGATCAAACTCAATCTCAAAGGTTAATTTCATCAAAAGATATGAAAAATTTAAATCTTTCTCTTCTTTTTAATGGTCTGGCAAGATTTCCAATGGTTTTAGCATATTGTATGATGGGACTTATAGTTGGTGTATTTGCTTTTATGACACCAGAATTTATGAATGAGATTCCTTTAGCTGCAAATGGGAACCCAAGACCTGATTTTATGTTACCTACATTTATAGTTCACTACCTGCCTGCCGGTATAGTTGGTTTGTTGCTTGTAGCAGTTTTATCTGCAGCTATGTCTAGTATTAGTGGAACACTTAACTCATTAAGTGCAGCTACAATGAAAGATGTAGTCATTCCATATTTCAAAAAAGATATGAAAGATGATCAGGCATATAAGTTATCTTTATTATTTACTGTTATCTGGGGCGTGTTATGTACTATAATAGCTCTGGTTGGAGATAAGTTTGCTGAAACAGCTATAGAAGCTATAAATAAAGTAGGGTCTCTTTTTTATGGATCTATTTTAGCTGTATTTCTTTTGGGTATGGTTACAAAAAAAACTAATGCATTTAGTGTTAAGCTTGGTTTGATTCTAGGTGTATTGTTTAATGCTTACTTATGGCTTAATGTTCCTGAATTATCCTGGCTATGGTGGAACTTAACAGGTTTCGCCGTAACAGCTTTAATAGCATATATTACCAGTTTGCTTACAAGGTATATTGATAAAAATGATTTTGATAAACAAACAGCATTTATGTGGGGCTTTATTATCCCTTCGGTTTGGGGCATTATATGTTTTCTTTTATATGCAAGTTCTGACGTTGTTGCTGCTGATACCATTAATCTAATTACTACATCTGGATCTTTAATATTTGGTAGCATTGTTGGCATCTTTATATTTACAACATGCCTTGATAAAAAAACATTTGTTTACGCTCTTTTTGGGCTTACAATAGGTTTGTTGATTAATATAGCATTATGGTACATAACCAAGGGTAATCAGTGGGTATTGTGGCTGTCTGTAGCAGCAATATTAGCTATAATATCAGGATATATTGTTCTTTTGTCTGGCAGGCCAGTTGAAAAGGAGGTTGAAGTAGGTTTATTATCTACTAAAATAAAGATCTTACAGCCTGGAATAGCCTATTATTCAACAATTTTAATAGGGTTTTTTGTAGTTATAATTTTATTCAGTATTTGTCTTAAATATATGTTTTAGTTTAACATAACTGAGGAGTAATACATTTATGAAAATTGAGTCCAAGTATGTTCTTACCCCGAAAAATGGTATTATATTTGGTATAGTCGTTGCTGTAATAGCTGTATTTTATATTATTAACTGGATTAAAATTGATACAGTTGTGGCAAGTGTCACTGACTTGGATACAGTTGTTAATGTAACAAGAGAAAAGACCTCTTCAGGAAGATATATAGAATCAAAAAGCTATAAAAAGTTAGTTTATACAGATAAAGGTACATTTCAAGATAGCTCTGATTTTTTAAGAGGTAAAATTGGAGATCAATTCTATAATAATCTAGATGAAGGTCAAACATACATTTTTACAATTTCAGGCCATGATCTGGGCTTTTTTAGTTTTTACCCTAATATTATAGATGTTAAACCTGCAGTAAATGCTAACCCTGTATTGAATCAGGTTAATTGATAGTTAATAGATTTTAAAAAATTTGTTTTGAAGCTATTTAAATTTTAAAACACATTAATGGAATTACTTTTTAAGAACAAAATGTACTTTTCTGGCATTATTTTTATAAATTGGAATAACACAAAATTTTACAAAAGGTATATTTTTGCTGCTTTTAGCTTATACAAGAAATTACGTATTTTTCTACGTAATTTTACATAGAGAAATTAAATTTTTATTTAAAAAAACCAGGTAAATTCAATGTTACAAAATATGAAATATCTGAAACACTTGTATTTAAAATAATTAACAAATTGTAATCCCATCTTTAAAGGACTATATTAATTTAAATAGAATATAAAATCTTAAAAAGCTTTCAAGAAAGACATTATGCTTAAAAAAAGGAATGGTTCAAATTTTTTTTAATGTAAATTATCTGTAATTCATTTCAAAAATAGGGCAATTCGTTTGTAAAAAATGTTTTTAAATATATAAGGACCAAAGATGGGTATGTTTTTTTTGTGGAGCATAACGGGGAAAAGTCAAATAATGACACCTATTGACGAGTTAAAAATATTTTATACTAGTGGCAAGCATTTTAATGATGCATTAAAAATATTAGCTTGTGCTTCTATTTCAGAAATAACTTTATTGTTGGATAAGGTAAATTATTATTTAGAACACATAAATGTGATAACTTCTAGTTCAAGCATTCCTAAAAACACTACTTCTTTAAAAACCAAACAGGAATTTCTTGAGAGACTGCAAAATATTCTGGCTTCTGAAATTGAGCGAAGAGCTAGCTTGTCAACCTGAATAAATTATATTTGATTTTTATTGCTTATTCTTTATGAAGAATAAGCATTTAGTGCTGTTGAGAAAAAATTTTTAATTTATAATAAAATATACTTTATACAGAAAAATTGATTAGTTGAATAAAAGCTTTATTGTTATAAAGGAAGGAATTATGAAGGGTTTTAACTTACAGAAAATGCTTAAGCAAGCTCAAAAAATGCAAACTGCAATGACTTCTGCTCAGGAAGAGCTTTCAGACCTTACTGTTGAAGGAAGCGCTGGTGGTGGTTTAGTAACAGTTGTTTTTAATGGGAAAAGAGAATTTAAAAAAATTAAAATTACTCCTGAAGCCGTTAATCCTGAAAATCCTGATAGTGTCTCTGAAGAAGATATTGAAACTTTAGAGGATTTAATTACCAGTGCAATGAATGATGCTAATGAAAAAGCTGAAAAATTAGCACAGGAAAAAATTAATTCTATAACAGGTGGAATGGATATTAATCTACCTCCAGGACTATTCTAAATTATGGAATATACAAAACCCTTAGCCAGACTAATTGATGAATTTCAAAAATTTCCTGGTGTGGGTCCTAAGTCTGCACAAAGAATGGCTTTTTTTCTCTTAAAGCAGCCTGAGGAAGATGTTAAACAATTTGCTGAATCTATATTAGAAGCTAAATCACTAATAGTATACTGTTCTATCTGTTTTAATATAAGCTCACAGGAAATATGTGAAATTTGTACTAATTCTAAGCGAGATCAATCAACGATCTGCGTTATTGCAGATACTAAAGACTTAATAGCACTGGAGAAAACAAGAGAATATAATGGGGTGTATCATGTTTTACAGGGTCTTATTTCTCCTCTTGAGGGTATTGGGCCTGATAATTTAAGAATTACAGATCTTCTTAAAAGGCTTACATCAAATATATCTGAAGTAATTCTTGCAATTAACAATTCTGTTGAAGGAGAAGCTACAACTTTATACTTGAGTAAAATTATCAAACCACTTAAAATAAAAGTTACTAGAATAGCTTTTGGCTTACCTGTTGGAAGTGATTTAGAATATGCTGATGAGATTACACTTTCTAAAGCTCTTGAAGGTAGACAAGAAATATAATTATGGAATTTAAAACGGAAAAAGACATAATATCTAAAGAAAATATTAAATATATTTATGATTCCAATAAAGTAGAGCTAATTGGAAATTTTGCAATTGATAAAATATACACTTCTATAAAAAATTCTCACCTAGTAATTAGTATCTGGAACAATGGAAGATTTCTTGGTTTTTGCCACGTAATTTCTGATGGTATTTTCTTTGGAAGAATTCAAGAGTTAATTATTCATCCTGAATTAAAAGAAAAAGAAGACCAGAATATTATTACTGATATGTTATTACATCTATTTGACAATTGTCCAAACCTTAAGACCTTTCATTTAAACCCTGGAGTTCATGAAAAGAAAACAATTTATAAGCATAAGCACTTTGTGCCATCATCACAACTTAAAAGGCTTTATTGGTCTATTCATGAAGACGAGTTTTAACTTTTTATTTGGTTTTAGTTAATTGTCCTGAAATATAAGACTGTTGAGAGTTAAGTGTACTTATAGCCTGCTCCATTGCAGAGAATTGTGCCTTTAGCAGTTCTTCTTTTGCCTCAAGTCTTTCTTGCATTCTTATGATACTTTTTTCAATATCATCTATTTGATTAGAAATAGCTTCATCTCTTGTAAAGAAGAAACCGTTAACAGGGTCTAAAGCTGCATCAGTAAATACTTCAAGTTCTGCCATGACACCTGTTATACTTGCTGTACTATCACCAATAAATAATGCTCTTACATCTTCCTGGTTTGTTTCTAATGCGTCAAGAAATTTACTTTTATCAAATTTAAGTTTTGAAGAAGCATCACCTTCGGAGCCTACATCACCAGTAGTAATACCTATAGAAGCTAATGAATATAGTGGAGAGTTTGCAACTATATCTGTAACTTGCATTCGGAGGTTATTTCTAAATCTGATCAGTGATGAATCGCTTGGTAAATGGCCTGTATCTGGCTTGGTTTCTTGGTCAATATAGTTTAATAAATTATTAAAGTCAGTTACAAACTGTTCAACAGCACTTACTATTGCGTCAGTATCCTGTTTAACGGTAGCTGTAATATCTGAACCGCCTGAATCATCAAGCAGTGTTAGTGTAACATCTTTGATACCTGTTACAGCATCTGTAACAGTATTAGAAGTGCTTTCGATAACCGGACCACCATTGATTTGTATCTCAGCATTGGTTCCTAGGTCTTGGTAAGCAAGAGTATCAGCTCCATTTACCAGATTAATGGCCTGTAAGAAATTTGAAGTATCTCCTGCTGCCCCTAGTGTTATTGCTGTTTGTCCGGGCTCTTTAGAGAAAAACTCAATTTTGTTGGTTCTTAAGTTATAAGTTGCACTGACACCTGCCTCTGTGCTTGCATTAATATCATTTAATAAATCGTCCATTGTTGTTGTAGCGTCAATTGTGAAGTTTGCTTTACCTATTGTTACTGTTCCAGCTGTTACGGCTGTTTGCATGTTTACCGAGTTATCTGTTAAAGTTGCTTCGGTGCTAATTGCAGATAAACTATTTGCACTTAGTAAATTATTTCCAACATAAGTACCAATATCTAATTGTGTGGCACTTAGGAAGTTAGAGGTGTCTCCATTAGCGCCAACATTTATAGTTCCTCCTGCAGAAGCCAAAGTAACAATGCCTCCTGCTATAGATGCTGTGATACCAGGAACGTTTGTTGTAATATTAGTTAAAACCTGGTTAACAGTGTCTGTAGCATTGATAGTAATTTCGGTTGGGGTATCATTATAGAAAACAGTAAAAGTTCCTCCCGTGCCAGCACCATTAGAAAGGGCACTAACTAATGTTGTACCATCAACTTCGTTGCCTACGGCTCCGTTAGGAACACCCGAACCTAAGCTTTGAACTTTTGTTGATGTTGCAATATTTAATATATTAACTGTAAATGTTTGGTTAACAGCCTTATTGCCTGCTGCTATTGTTAAAGCGCTTTCGTTAGAGGATGTAGCCTCTTTTTTCTTAAATAAATCCAGTCCATCTGTAATGTTGCCGTCCGTAAATTTTTGAATGGCTGTTCCCAGTGATTTCGTTCTGGTTTCTATATTGTCTACATAAGTTTTAGAGGCTTCAAGCTTTGTTTTTTTGTCTTCCAACATATACATTGACTGGCTTTCAATGGCCATCAACTGCTCAATAATGTCATTTACTGGAAGTCCAGAAGCCATGCCTGTAAAACTAATACTCATAACACGCGTATTCCCCTATTAGTTAAAACAACCCCACTATCTTATGATAGATTGTTTCAATGATGAATTCATCCACTAATCGTTGTAATATTATTCCCATTTTTATGGAAAATAAAACCTTAATTGATTATACTTGTTACGGATATCTTTTTAAATCGCCATAAATATTTAAATTTCTTAATAGTAGGTAATAAACTTTTATAAAAAAATATTAATAATAGGGGTTTAGGTTTATCTTTTAGATGAAAATAATTGATTTGAAATATAAGATTGCTGAGAATTTAGCGAACTTATAGCCTGCTCCATAGCAGAAAATTGAGCCTTCATTAATTTTTCTTTAGCCTCTAATCGTTCTTGCATTCTTAAGATGGTTTTATCTATATCTTTTATTTGATTAGCAATAGCTTCATCTCTTGTAAAAAAGAAGCCATTAACAGAATCCAGGGCGGAATCAGTATAAGTTTCAAGTTCTTCCATAACTCCTTTAATGTTTGCGGAAGAATCACCAATAAATAAAGCTCTGACATTTTCCTGATTTTTTTCTAATGACTCAAGAAACTTACTTTTATCAAATACAAGTTTTGAAGAAGCATCCCCTTCTGTACCAATTTTACCGGTAGTTATGCCTATTGAAGCAAATGAATATATCGGTGAATTTGCCACCATATCGGTGACCTTCATTCTTAAATTGTTTCTAAACCTTATTAAAGAAGAATCACTTGGAACATGACCTGTATCAGGTTTTGTTTCCTGGTCTATGTATTTTAACAAGTTGTTAAAGTCTGTAATAAATTGTTCAACAGCTGTGACTATTGCATTAGTATCCTGTTTAACTGTAACAGTAATTTCTGAGCCAGCAGAATCATCAAGTAGTGTTAATGTAACATCTTTTATGCCTGTTATAGCGCTATTGACAGTGTTGGTGGTGCTTTCTATAGCAGGGCCACCATTTATTTGAATTTTGGCATTAGTTCCAAGCGTTTGATAAACAAGTGTATCAGCTCCGTTAACAACATTAATAGCTTGTAAAAAATTAGAAGTATCACCAGCGGCCCCTAGAGTTATAGCTGTTTTACCAGGTTCTTTAGAGAAGAATTCAATTTTATTAGTTCTCAGGTTATAAGTTGCACTAACTCCTGCTTCAGTGCTGGCGTTAATGTCATTTAATAGTTTGTCCAGTGATGTTGTGGCATCAATTGTAAAGGTTGCTTTGCCTATGGTAACAGTTCCTGTTGTTACCGCTGTTTGCAGGTTAGTAGCATTGTCTGTTAAGGTAGAGCCTGTTTTAATTGCAGATAAACTATTTGCGCTCAACAAATCATTACCGGTGTAAGTGCCAATATCAAGCTGAGTGGCACTTAAAAAGTTAGACGTATCTCCGTTTGCACCAACACTTATAGTTCCACCTGCAGAGGCTAAAGTAACAATGCCTCCTGCTATTGATGCTGTAATGCCAGGAACATTAGTTGAAATATTTGTTAAAACCTGACTTATAGTATCTGTATTATTAATAGTAATTTCGGTTGGAGAATCATTATAAAATATTGTGAATTTACCACCTTTACCAGCACCATTTGAAAGATCACTAACTAATGTTGCACCTGTAACCTGATTGCCAACAGCACCATTGGCAACAGCTGAACCTAAACTTTGAACTTTTGAAGAGGTTGCAATATTTAAAACATTAACGGAAAATGTTTGATTAACGGCCTTGTTGCCTGCAGCTACATTTAATACACTATCGTTAGAAGAAGTGCCTCCCTTTTTCTTAAATAAATCCATACCATCAGTAATTTTACCATCAGTAAACTTTTGAATAGCAGTAGCTAAAGACTTGGTGCGTGTTTCGATATTATCAATATAAGTTTTGGAAGATTGAAGAACTGTTTTTTTCTTTTCTAAAATTTTTACAGACTGACTTTCAATGGCCATTAACTGGTCAATAATATCATTAACCGGGAGTCCAGATGCCATACCTGTAAAACTAATGCTCATTGAGTTGATTACCTCTAAATTGCTATTAAAACAAGTGATCTGGATTTTAATACTTATGTAAAATACAAGGTGATTTTTTTTAGCTAATATCAGTGTCTATATCTTAAATCTTTTTTAAGATATGATTTTCCAAAGATGAAATAACCTTTGGTTATAGTAATTGAAGTTTTTTCCCGATTAGGAATTTATTTTTTAATTACTTTACCTTCATAATCCCATTTTTATAATAATTTGTTTGAATAATTTCTTCATCCACCAATAAATGTATTATTTAAACATTTATTATTCAATCATATAAGGTGTTTAGAATTCATTATACTGATAAATACTCTATAATATTTTAATATTTCCAGGCTGGTATTCTTAATGCTACAGTATTCTTGTGACTTAAAGCCTGTGAATAGTTTTTTATGCTTTTAAGTAATAGATCAGGTTTGTTTATATATAAAGTAACCCTTCAAATAAAAAACCCGCTTGGGTAACGGGTTTTAGTTAGTATTTAATCTTTCCAGAACTTTGTCTATAAAGCTTTCAGAAAAATTACGTTTGTCTCCAAATTCTTGTTTTAAAAATTGTCTGATTGATTCGCGTTGTTTTTGAGTTGCTACTTCTTTAATATCAACCATCATATTTCCAAAAACTTCTCTTGTGTCTTGTTTCTTTAATTCTGAAACAGATCCGGTCGACAGTCTGGACATATTTTTGTTAATACAATTATTTTTAGTTTCTGAAATAACCATTAATATAATTTCCCCCTAAAACCCAAAACCTAAAGATTTAAAAAATATTAGTATTAAAATTTTTGCTACCTACTTAAGTCAGGACGAATAAACTTTCTACTAGTTATAATAAAAGACTAAATATAAAAAGGTGATATAAAATATATAATTATTTTACAAAGGTTTACAATTAGGTTTATCGAGTGATTTATTTAAAGAGTTCAAAACTAGCCAGGTTAAAAATAATCAGTGGAAATTATGTTTATTGTTCAAGGTTTAAATAATGTATTTATACATTAATATTTTATCTTTTATCTTTAACCTGGATTATTCACAAAGTTTCGGAAATAGATCTTTGCCGAGGGCCCAAAAGGCCAGCCCCGCTGGCCTTT
>JBFMGH010000647.1:0-2885 GCA_040752795.1 Cyanobacteriota bacterium | reverse complement strand
ATTAATTAAACTACCTGAAAAATCAAATTACTTTTCTATTACCTGTTTTTCTTTTTGTTTATAGTATTTTAATCCAATAATATTACCTTTTATAATTTATTTATTTCACACCTGTAACCTACTTAAAAAGTGACTTTCTTTATTCAAGAAGCCCTGATAATTAATATTAATAAACATAAGAAACATTTGTTTACTTTCAAACAAAAAGTTGGAACATCACAGAAGACCTTAGTCGTCTAATTGACCCTCGGGTGAATTCTCCTTGATGTTCCAACATAGTTATTATATCAAAATTCAAAGCCATTTTTTAGTCTTGACAAATTCAAAAATATGGTCTTTATAGCTTTTCCATGACATGAATAATTTCGTCTGAATCAAATAAATTGTTACCCCCCTGAGGAACTTATTTCTAATAAATTAATTAATAACTTAGTAAGTAAAGTTTTAAAAAGCCCCCGATAATTCAGGGGCCTTATTATTTCTTTATTGTTTAACTAAGCTGCTGATATAACTTCTTTAGCTAAACCAAGCTTTTCAAGACGGTCTAAGTTTTTAATATACTGCTCTGATGCGCCATTAAGAGATGTCTCTGCCCAGGTTAAAGGAGTGTTGGTGCCTGGTAAGAATTTGACTTTACCATCTAGTGATGGTACTGCCATATAGGCTTCAGGAATTCTGTATTCCGGACATTTCTCTCCATTAGCCTTGGTGCTTTCACCTGTAATTCTGGCAAAACCTCTGTTTATATATTCTGTTTCTTTTTTGTAAGTGAAGGCTATTTTAGGCAATAATTTCTGTCTGACTGACTTATCAGTAACATTCTCATATATATCAAGCAGTTTCTCTAATTGGACACCATAACCTTTAGACATATCAGAGACCATAAACCATTGAGCAGTGCACTCGTCTCCAGGTGACAATTTTGATCTGGCTGCAAATACTTCAGGGTCGCTGCAGTCTTTAGAACCGAAACTTTCTTTATAATCTCCCATCTCTAGTGATATTTTACCATCAGGAGTTACTGCTATGTCATAACCATACGTTAAATAACTATCAGGAGATTTGGCAATCTGACCATTACTTAACTTGAAGTTAAATGGCGCATAACGGGTTATACCATTATCTCTTACCAGAGAATCTTCGAGGGTTTTTAATATATCTAGGTTTCTGTTAATTACTTTTATAGTATTCCTATTAGGAATTGATGAATGTGTTATAAATACTAAAGAAGAGTCTTTATCTCTAATACCAGGGGCTTCCTGAGTACTGTATTTTTCTACTCTGGTCTCCCCAGCTTTTACAAGACTTTCTAGTTGCAGGCTATTACTTAATAAGTCAGAATGCTTGGTTTGAAGCAATCTGTTTCTTACAGCTTTAATCTCAGGATTATTATCATATTTCTTACTGTGTAATAATTTATTCAGGCTTTTAAAGCCTTCTTTTATGCTTTCAGTATCCCATGTCAAGCCACCGGGTAATGGAATTTCTTCCCAGTTGCCAGCTGATGGTGCATAGGGGTAATCAATTGCCTGTAAATATTTTGCAACTGTTGCAATAGAATCAATTACATCTTGAGGTATATCTTCAGCCTTTTCATAACCCCAGTTCTCATTGTTACCCATTTTTGCCATTATTGCTTCTGTAGAAGTTTTCAAAAATAATCCTATTGATTCTAGCCTTCTGCGATTAAACCATGATGGGTCTTCGTCAAAATTCTTCGGAAGAAATATATGACCTACACCTATCATTGGATCAACTTTACCTTCATAATTGAATGAAGCATCTTTATCAGGGTTATTTATATATGGTGTATAAAGACTTGGAGTTTCTATTATCTTTTCAAATGCTTGTTGCTGATTAGAATAAAACCTTGCTACTGATTCAATTGCATTTGTTATTTGTTGACGATTCTCAGGATCTTTTTTCATTAAATCTATATTTCTACAGGTATCAGTAACCCAAAATCTTGCTGACATTTCCCAGTTTTCACCTGTTTCAATATCTGAAGTTTTGGGTAGACCGTGAGCCTTATCAACATTTAATTTGAATACACCTTTTGAATCACATAGATCAAATAACTGCTTAAAGCTATCAGTTGTATAGTCTGATGCTAACATATTTGCTAATTGATTATTATGAATAGTTAATTGATAATTACCAAAATCTTTTACGGTAGGGTTATAATTAGTAGCAGCTTTCATTGCATTAAGAGTATTCAAAAGCTTTTGAAGTTTCTTTGGTTCTTTTTTTAACGAATCAAGATCTAGACCGGAATGCAACTTAACTGTGGGCAACTCACCAAGAGAATCAATATCTCTTTGTTTAACAATTCCACCTTCAACAAGATCATTTTCTGGTCTGCCAGCAACACCTGCTGATTCAGATTTAGTATCTAAATCAGTAACTTCAAAACCTGTTGTACCTAGTTTAGCATCAAGATTTTTAATAATAGCTTGAAGTTGTGGTGAATTATAAGAGCTATTTAATTGAAGTTGAGATAACTGTGCTATAGCATTATCAACAACTTTAATAAGATCACCCTGACTATTACCTGTAAAAGAAATTAGAGGATTTGTTTTAATCAACAAATGATTGAAATGATCTTTAGATAAGCTTACATGAGTATCATTAGAATCATTAGTTCTAATTGCTTCTTGTTTTACCTGCTTTTGAAAAGGAACTTGGTATTTCTTATTTAATCTATCCAGATTAATATTGGTGGTAAACATTTCTTTTCCTTTATTGTGCTGGGGGTGGTAGAACATTTTATAAAGAGTTTTATAAAAATCTTAGTGTTACATATACAATTATCCTGAAAGAAAAAAATTGCTTTTTTGAAGTACATGTTTTTACATTTTTTAACAAAATAACCTTAAATCTTGATA
>JBFMGH010000646.1:0-59375 GCA_040752795.1 Cyanobacteriota bacterium | reverse complement strand
AACTAATCAACAACAACTACCAAAAGATATTTTAAAAAATTTAAAATTAAATTTTTTAGATAATTTTAACCTTAATAAATCTTCTAAAGTAGCTTATGTATCAAGTATGGCCCCTGTAGAAATATTAAAAGCTTTTGGTTTTAAATTATTTTTTCCAGAAAATCATGCTGTTATCATAGGTAGTAAAAGACTTGAATTATTAAATATTCAAGAAACATTAAAAACTAAAGGTTATTCTGAGAATTGTTGCAGTTATATGTTAACTGATACTGGATCTTATTTAAGACAGAATTCTCCTCTATCAGATTTTAAATTACCTCCTAAACCAGATTTAATCGTTTATAATACAAATCAATGTATAGAAATAAAACAATGGTTAAATTTTTATGCTAGTTTTTATAAAGTACCTATTTATGGAATAGAAACACCACACAGTATAAATAAAAATAATAAAATTATTATTGAATGTGTAGTAAAACAAATAGAAAACTTAATAGAAAATATTGAAAAAGACTTTAATATAAAACTAAACAGAGATTATTTAAAAGAAATAGTTACAAATTCTAATGAATGTAGCAAGTTATGGCAGGAAATATTAAATTTAAACAAAATAAATCCTGTACCAATTACTTTCTTTGACCATTGTAATTTTATGGCAGCAAGTGTATTTTTTAGAGGTGAATTAAAAGCAAATGATTTTTATCTATTGCTATTAAAAGAGTTAAAAGAACAGATTAAACAAGAGTCTACAGAAAGAAAAAAAGATCAGTATCGATTAATCTGGGCAGGTTTACCTGTATGGGGTAGATTAAAATATATGTCAACCTTGTTCAGTAGTTTAAATACTTCTTTAGTAAATTCAATATATGCATCAAGCTGGGTTTTTGATTTAGATGAAAATGACCCCATAGAGAGCCTGGCTAAAGCTTATACTCATTTATTTATTAATCTTACAGATAATGAAAAAGAACTTTTTATTATAAATTTAGTACAACAATGGTCTGCGGATGGAATTATTTTTCATCATTCTGTAAGTTGTAAAAGAAATAGTGATAATTATTATGGATTATCTAAAAGACTTTTAGATACTTATAACATTCCTTCTTTTACTTTTGAAGCAGACCATTGTAATTTAAAATTATTTAACAATAAACAATTTTCAACCTTAACAGAAGCTCTTTTAGATCAAATAGAAGGTAAAAGAAGAAAATAATATTTAATCAGTAAACAAATAAGTAAATTGTTTTTGTTCTTATTAGTAAGTAATAATAAGTAATCAGAATAAAAAACATGAAAAACCACTGTATTTAACTTGAGCCGGAAAAAAATGAATGTAATAGTTTTATCTAAAAGCCCCTGGATTTATTCTACAGAAATTATATTAAAAGAATTAAACAGACGTGGTATAGAAGCAAAAGTAATAAATCCTTTAGAATGTAATGTGCATATTGAAGGAAATAATTCTTTTGTTCTTTATGAAGGTAAATTAATTGATAAAACAGATTTTATAATACCTCGTATAGGTTCAGCATCACATTTTTATGGTCTTTATGTAGTTCAGGCACTAGAAGAAAAAGGATTTAAAGTTCTTAATTCTTATAAGGGCCTTTTAAATTGCAGAAATAAACTAATAATATATAACAAACTAGTTCAATGTAAACTACCTACAGCTAAAACAACTCTTGTTAAAACAACTCAAAACCTTGATTATATATTAAATAATCTTAACGGTTTTCCTATTATTATAAAGCTAACAAGAGGTTCTCAGGGTAAAGGAGTAATGATTGCAGATAATATTAATACTCTTCGATCTATTATTGATACTATGAGCCTTTTAGAAGAGGATATTATATTGCAAGAGTATTTTGAAACATCTCCTAAATACTCTGATATAAGAGTTTATGTTTTAAATAAATCCGTCATAGGAGCCACTCAAAGAATAAATTTTTTTGATTTTAGGTCTAATACACATTGTGGCGGAACAATGAAACTTTATAAAATTAATACACTTATAGAAAATATTGCTTTAAAAGCTGCAAGTTATTTTGATTTAAATTTTTGCAGTATAGATTTTTTAATAACTGATGGAGGTCCTAAAATTATAGAAATAAATTCAACTCCTGGTTTTGAAAAAGTTGAAACAGAAGCAGGTTTTAAAATAAGCAGTTTATTAGCAGATTATATAGAGCATAAACTATGTACAACAAATATCAAGACATAAGAAAAATTCTTTTCATAAGATTTGGAAATATAGGTGATGTTGTACATACAACAGCTGCTTATCAAATGATTAGACAAAATTTTAAAAACATTGATATAGATTATTTAACAAGTTCTCTTTTACAAGAATTACTTAATAATGACATCTATTTACATCAGGTTATTTCTTTAGACGATCCAACTTTAGATGGTATTTTCAGGCTAGCTTTAAAACTTTCTGAAGAAAATTATGATTTAATAGTAAATTTTCAACCTACTTTTAAAACTTTACTTTTCTCCGCTGTTATCAATAAAAAATTTACACTAACTTATTCAGAATTCAAGCCTAGTAGAAATCAAGATCATATTCATGTTGTTAAAAACTTCTATAACACCATTCAACCTGTTATACCTGAGATAGAACTACCTAAAGATCTAAAACTTTATCTCAATAAAGAAATTGAAAAATGGTCAAAACATACAATGGAAAAAGAAAATATCACACATGCTATAGGAATAATACCGGGAGCAGGAAGAAAAAGTAAGCATAAATTATGGCCTAAAGAACACTGGAAACAATTATTGAATTATATATGTAATAAAAGAGGTTTAAATGTAATAATACTGGGCGGAACTAATGAAACAAAACTGGCAACAGAATTACAATTAGTCAATAAAAACAAAATTAGAAATTTTTGTGGCAAATTAAGTATTGCTCAAACAACAGGTATTTTATCCTTATGTATGCTGGTTATTGGAGGAGATACAGGTTCGTCACATATAGCTACAGCTGTAGGACCAAAAGTTATTGGTTTATATGGTCCAACAAATATAAACAAAAGAGGATTATTTGGTAGAGGACATGAAATAATTCAAAGTAACCACAACTGTCTGGCTTGTGAAAGAAAAAATTGTCCATATATAAAAGAAAATAAACTTTATTCACCCTGTATGGAAAAAATATCAGTAGATTCAGTTATTAAAGCTTTAGGTATATAGAAAGATCTTTATGAATACTTATAATTCATCTAATTTCTACAATTATAGTAAATTCAAATAATGATAAAAGAATAAAATATCAATACATATGTGTTACTTGTTACCAACCAAACTAATCAAAACAACCAAAGTTAACAAAATCTAAAAAAAGTTTATTTTTAATTATTTCTAGAGTTCTTCATAAAAAATACTATATATTTCAGGCTTTTTAAGAATGCTTAAATCAGACATAATAGCATTTTTAACTTTAATACTATCTTCTTTTGAGGCCATGGTAATAAAAATATAGTCAGGAGCAAGTTTTTTAATCTCTGATTCGTGATAAATAGTAAATTTAGTAGGCCTAAACTTGCCACACTTAGATAAATCGTTATCAAAAAAACCTTTAATATTGTATTCTGCTATTTTATATTTTTTCACAAAGCTTTTTGCCAGTTCACCAGCACCATAGAAATATATTTTCTTTTTAAGTGGTATTGAATTAATTAAATTAAGTTTATCTTCAATGTAATCTTTCTTCTTATAGAACATTACAGAAGGAATAGGATTAGAAACAATCGGCTTATCTGAATAATCTCCTGAATATGAACTAATACCTAAATATTTTTTTGCTATAGATTCCCATTGATAGGGTATAATAAGGCCATTTTCATCTATTCTGTGGGGAAAATTAAGTACTTCATCACATAAAAATGTCTTGGGTATCCCTACAAAAATTCTTACATCTGTATAATCTGCTTTAGACCATTCTATCAAAACTTCTGTTTGCTTGCGATCAAGTTCTGACTCAGTTGGCCAGCCATATATTATCTTTATTTTTGTTTTTATATTAAGATCTTTAGCAATTTTTATTAATTCTTTGATATTATTAACATCAAATTCAGCATTAATATAATCAAGAATACGCTGACTTCCTGAATCTGCAGAAATTTTTATTGCACTACAACCGGCTTCTTTCATCAACGAGAGCAATTTTTTATCAACTGACCCGGGTTTTATGTTACACATCCAGGATAATTTTAATCCTGACTCTATCATTAAAGAACAAAATTCTATTAATCTATCTTTATTACTTGCAAAGTTATAATCTAGTATTCTCAAACCTTTAGCATCATAGTTATTAATCAGATACTCAATATATTCAATTATTTTAGATGCTGACATGTAACACGCAGAATTATTCTGTATATCTTTTGCAAAACAATAATTAAGATTATTTTGTTTACCTTTTACAGTTTTTAAATCAAAAACAGGAAATATATTACCCAGTGCAACTTCAGTAAGATCATATTCACAATCTAAAGGATTCCCTTCCGGAATAAAATTCTCCCAATAGGGTCGAACAAGATTATCCAAATTATCAGGTAATTGCCCGAGAATTACTTTATCTTCCACTTTACCTTCTAAAATACTCTCGAAAGCAGACTCAAAGCAACCTGTTATAACAAAATCAACACCATCAGGTATTAATTCTGGATTTAAAGTAGCAAACGGGCCAAAAACAATAATTTTAAACCTATCATTACCGTCAACATTCTTAATAGATTTAAGCTCATTTAGATAGTTTTGAGCATTTCCCCAGCACTCATGAATTAAATATAGCCCAACATAGTCTACTGAAGATTTTTCAATTTCATCTAGCCAATTATTTTCTTTAAGGTAATTATCTATAAGGTTTACATTATACCCCTGAGAGTTTAACAACCCTAACAACACAGCAATATTTAGGGGTATTCTTTTATCATTCACCGGAACAAAACTTTTTTTATGGGGTGCTACTGTCAATAGAACTATGTTTTTTGATTCCATGGCAACTGTCGATCTTACTTACTATTTAACTTAACTTACATAAAAATGATATTACACACATATTTTAAAATACAGTGTTTACAAAGAAAGGTAGCCAGATAAAGAATTACAAATTAAACACCAGGCGAAAAGTATGCAAAGTGATTTTTCTTATAAATCAAAATTCATTCAGATTCAGAAATGTATTATTTTTCCTGTAAGGCCTTAAGCTTTTTAGCTAATACATCCACTGCATTTTTAGAGTGGTCAACAAATTTCTCGCTTTGCTGGTGATTACGGCTATTATACAAATCTGTATCTTCTTTCAGGTCACCTTTTAATTGCTGCCAGCCTTTTCTATAGATAGTAACTTCAGACCTCTCTGTATCTACTCTCATTTTAGCCGCACCATCTAATTCTTTTGAATTATAAATAAGTTCTTCTCTATATTTTAGAGCCGAACCATTCTGCAAGCAATTTTTAAAAGCTTTTTTCACAGTTTTAACTTTTTTCAGGTTTGGTGATCTATCAGGGCTGGTAACATATTCAAGTCTTATTCTTATACCTGTATAAGGGCTTTTATGGCCGATAAATTTACCACCAACATTAACTACTCCAGCTTCAAATTTATAGCCTTTGTCCATAAGAGGAGCAACATTTTTCGCCATACTAGCTGGTATATGACCAAGCTTGCCGGACTTCCCTTTATACACATGATAAACAGCTATAGCATTTTTATCTTTAGAATTATCAGGTTCTCTTCTAAGCTCAAGCTGAATTTTTTCCTTCTCTCCTCTTTGTTCTCTATGTAGAAATCTGAATTTAACAGCATCTGCCTCTTTTTGATAATTACTTATACCAACTATTTTAGTTTCTATACCTATAACAGCATCTTTATGAACACCTGTGAAAGCTAGTGATGGTAAAAAATTAGCCTTAACGTGTTCTGAGGTATAACTAGCAAATGATGGATTAGTGCTGATCTTTGCTGGCAAAGTTTTTAATTCTTGTTTGGGGGTGGGTAAACCTACTACAAAAGGGTTCACCTTATTCAATGTAACATTAAACATAATTATAAGTGCCTATTTAATCTCTCTCAGTAACAATGTCTCTCTAAGTGGTAAGTATAATACAAGAACAGTGGTATTTGAAGCATAACATTTTTAACACTTCAGCAATAGCAAGGATTAACAGGGGTTTAGTAGAACTTAATAATTTTAACATTTACAAATCAAGACATTATTTATCCAAAATTCACTTAAATTGTGAATTTAAGCTCAACATAGTAAACGATTGCGTTACTAAATTTTTACAAGATTAATTAACCATTATTTTTGTTAAGGAAATGTTTAAAAAGAAATTTTTCTATTTTAAGCATATCAAAAACTGTTTAACTAGTATAAAGAAGTATCGCAGGCATTCTAAGTATTTAAAAATACAAAATAAGCTAACATTATCAGCTATGAACATTAATTTATATCATATTAAAATCTTGATTAATTTGTTATTAGCATATTTTAGACAACTTCAAATAAAGATGCTTAAAGCTACACGAAACGTTTTTTTCTTTATGATCAGATAAAAGTATAATGATAATAGTATGGTTAAAGTTTACTAACTAATCTAGGCGCAGGCTTACATGGGTGACGAAGACAAGCAATTCGAGGCAACTCCACAAAAACTTCAAAATGCTCGAAAAGAAGGGCAGGTAATAAAGAGTAAAGACGCTTCTATGGCCTTTTCTCTAATTATTATGTTTACCATGCTCTACTACATTGCGCCTGCAATCTGGTATCAGATTTCACAACTCTTTCAGCTCTTATATGAACAGATTCCAAACAAAGATGCAGAAGAAATTGGTTATTTGTACCTACTCTTAATAACCCTGATTCCTTTTATATTAATTATAGGGCCCGTTTTATTTATGGCCTTTTTATCTGCATCTCTAGCAGATTTCTTCCAGGTTGGACCTCTATTTACTACAAAACCTTTGATACCCAAAGCTGACAAAATAAATCCGGTTAAAGGGTTAAAAAATATCTTTTCTAGCAAAACTTTGGTAGAATTAATAAAGAACATTCTCAAAGTTACTGTAATGGGGTTTATCGGATGGATCACTTTTCAGGAGCACTTACCCAAAATACTAATGCTAGGAGCTACTGACTCTGTTTTTGCAATGATGCAGGAACTAGGTGATACCTTAATCATATTTGTAATTAGATCCGGTATATTTTTCCTCGTTATCTCAGGCGGTGACTTCCTTTTTCAGAGATGGAAATTCCTTCAAGACCAGAAAATGTCTTTCAAAGAAATTAAAGACGAATATAAAAACACTGAAGGTGATCCACATGTTAAAGCCGCTTTAAGACAAAGACGTATGCAAATGCTACAACAAGCTATGTTAGAAGCTGTTCCAGAAGCTGATGTCATTATTACTAATCCTACTCATATTGCTGTAGCTGTTAAATACGATAAAGATAACATGGAAGCTCCTCAGGTGGTAGCAAAAGGGTCTGAATTATTTGCAAAGAAGATTGTAGACATAGCTAAAAACCATAATATTCCTGTTATTGAAAACATTCCTGTTGCTCGTGCTTTATTCAGACTTGTCGACCTAAACAGAGAAATTCCACCTGAACTTTACAAAGCAGTAGCAGAAATTCTATTATTTGTTTACAATTTAAAGGAAAAACGTCAACTAAAAACAGTGTAAAAAGTGACTGTAGTGCGTCATAGTAACATATCCAAGTTTATTCATATTGTCGAAAAAGTTGCGAGAGTAGAATATCGTCGCATACCTTCTCACATGGTTGAATACGAAGAATTAGTTAGTATTGGCACTATAGCAATACAGGCTCTCTTTAATAACAAAACTCCAGAAGAAATTGCAACCTTTAATGATGCTTATATAGCCACTGCTGTCAGGTGGGCTATAAGAAATGAACTCCGTAACAGGTATAAATGGTACACTCTTAAACATACTAAATCCGCACAAGAACTTGACGAAGAAGGCAAACCTTTAGATATGTCTCCTGAGAAGGTAAGAGAAGCCGTATATGAGACTATTTTATCTATAGATAGCATAGCTGACTCATCAGATGGAGATTCTCCATTCGATTTTGTTAAAGATCAATCTGCTTTACCAGATGAAAAACTTGAACTCCAAGAATTAGGTAAAGCTATTAGAGAAGCTATTAAACAATTACCCCCTAAAGAAAGAATTATAGTTGAATACAGATTCTATAGAAACCTTCAAGTCAAAGATATCGCCGCACAAGTTGGGTTATCTTCTTCACGTGTAACAAGAATCGTTCAAGCCTCACTTAACACTGTTAGAGAATATTTAAAAGAAAAAGACCACCTGTAAAGGTGGCATTCACTTCCAATGGACAAACTAAACTTGTAATTTTATGCAATTAATGTGTCAAATAAGAGGTTATCGACTACCTCTGCTATAACGTCTGGGTTAATATTAACTGATGGAAATTCCTTTTTACATGCTTCCTGGACCTTCAGAGTCAACCTTGCGTGCATTTCCGGTGATATTGCACTCGTGAAGAAATCTACTGCTTCGGTGATTGACTTGCAGCCCACTTTTCCTGATGCCATGACATGGTTAAGATTATGAATGCCGTGCTTTTTCATTGCATCTAATACCTTATCTGGATCTAAATATGAGTTGGCCAAAGCTGGTTTATCTACCGGAGGTTTCTCTGCTTCTTGCTTTGGCTGCTTTTCAGCATTCTTAGCTAAGTCATTATTGACTTTCCCTATGTTTACGTTAATTCTATTAAGTTTGTCCACCATATTACCTCTTCCCATAGAATTACTATTACATCTAATTTTTTTATCGGAAGACATGGATGTGTTCTTTAAAAACATGTTCCCAATTATTAAGTAACGTTAAGCTTGAGTATGTTGACCTATCAGGTTGTAATACTTTGTTACATTCATTTTACATTCTATTAAAATTTTATTCATCTATTAACATTTAAACAACTATTTTAAGAAATAGTTCAAATATTAATACAAAATTAATTTTCCACATTTACATTGGCTTTTTTTACCTCAAATACAAAAAGAAAAGCCATTTACAACCTACTAAAAACTATAATTAATATATTTATTGACCCGGCTGTAATAGCAAAACTATACTAATTCTTTCTTTAATCCTTTTAAACGATGAGGCCTCTTTGCAACTCAAGTTTAATAAAATATAAGGTATTAGCATACTCAACCAGATAAGTCTTGAAATATCCTTATAGTAAGCCTTTTAACCCGATTCTCTTTCTCTTTTTCCTTGGTTATTTCAATATTTACATACTTATTCATAAGTCTTAACTATTTACTAAATAATCAATTTAGACGATGTAGACAACTCCATTCTGTCTTTAAAATAACGATATCCATGGATGGGGTAAAGTTTAAATGATAATAGAAGTTCTTTTAACAAAACTACTAATAACTACAATAGCAACTAAAAGCAGTTTAGATATTTCTAATGAATATGATTTTGACTTTGAAAAAAGAGTCATTAATAGCCAAAATAACCCTTATTACGATATTATTTCAAAAGTTAACCACCCAAACTACAACATTAAAGCTCAAGCATTAAATGACATCGCTGAAAAGAAAATTAATAATGCCTGCAACGATGTTATTAAATGCTTAAATGACGAAGATTTCAGAATAAGAGGCCTGGCTGCAATAACTTTAGGAAAACTGGATAACATTCTGGCAATTCCCTATTTAATTAATGCCCTCAAAGACGAACACCCGGGCGTAAGAGGCTCCGCAGCACTTTCTCTAGGAAGACTTAATGCAATAAATTCTGATAACTACCTTATAGAACTACTTAATGATAATGACTATACTGTAGTACTTTCTGCCTGCTACTCACTGGGTATACTTAACTCTACAAAATCCATTGATCCCATTATTAAACTGCTCGACCATGACAACCCTCAAGTTAGAGAAAATGCCGCATGGGTTCTTGGTCTACTTAAAGCTCAAAAAGCTACTCCATACCTGGAAATATTAACACAGGATCCTTACGATAGCGTTAGATCCAGTGCTAAAAGAGCTATTTTTCACATTAAATATCAAGCCCTTTCAGATACTTCAAAAATTCAATACTCCGGTGGAAGCGGACTAAACCTCAAAGATGCTATTAAAATTACAGGTATCAAAAACTCTCTGTCATGTTTAAGATCTCAAAAAGAATATATAAACAATTTCTACGGAGACAATAACAGATGGGAACAGGTTGATCAAAGCCACGTCAAACATAATAACAAACATTACACCCTTATTACTGTCAAAGAAAATGATTCCGGAAAATTAAGAAAGTTCTATTTTGATATTACTGAACTCTTCCTGAAATTTTGACGTTAAAGAAGACATGTGTTAATCAATTATTAAGTAGGTATTTATCATGATAAAAAAATATAACAAATTAACAACAACCACAATACTATTGATAGTAAGCATTTTATGCATATCTTACTTCACTTTAAGCAGTCTTTCAAAACCTGTTAAAGATGACAGTAAACCTAAAACAAAAATAACAAAAGATACTTCTAAATCTACACCAGGTAAAGCACTTCTGGAAGAAACTCTACAAAATGGAAAACCTACTGTACTATACTTTACTTCAGAATATTGCAGAGATTGCTTACAGGTAAAACCAATCATTGACAAATTAGAAAAGAAATATTCTGAATCAGTTAACTTTCTAATAATAGATGTAAGAGCTAAAGACTCTCTCAGCAAAGAAGCTATTAAAAAATTCAAAATTCTAGGAGTACCTATTGCAATATTTGTAAAAAAAGACGGAACAAAAAGTAAAGTTCTGGCCGGATATTACCCTGAAAACGCTTTTGAAGAAAATATTACAACCCTTCTGGAAAAATAAATGGAAGATCAATTACTACAAATACTTGAAACCTCAATACAAAATAAACCTCTATGGGCTATCTTAATAGCTTTTGCCGGTGGTCTTATCAGTTCAGTATCTCCATGTGTCCTATCTATAATACCTATAATGATTGGTTACATAGGAGGTTACTCAGAAGACAAAACTTCTAACGCTTTCTTCCAATCACTACTATTTGTATTAGGCTTTACTATGGTTCTAACTATAGTTGGTTTATTAGCAGCTCTAGCCGGACAACTTATAGGCTGGTTCATGGGCCCCTTATGGTACATTACTTTAGCTATAATTGCTATTGTGATGGGGCTCAGTTTATTAGAAGTCTTTTATATTCAATTCCCTACAATTATTAAAGATATGCCTAAAAATGAATATGGAAAGATTTTTTCTCCAATAATACTGGGCATGGCATTCGGGTTAGTTGCTACACCATGCTCAACACCAATTCTAATTGCTTTGGTAAGCTATGTAGCTTACAAAGGTAGCGTTTTATTTGGAACTTTTATGCTATTAGCATACGCCTTCGGACACAGTATCATTCTTCTTATTTGCGGAACATTTACAGGTTTCATAAAACAAATAGGACAACTTAGATCATGGACAACATACATAACTAAAGGAAGCGGTGTTTTACTAATATTAATAGGAATCTATTTAATAGTTTATGGTCTATTCCCCAAATTAATACCATTTTAAAGCAACACAAATAGCCTTCCATCCTACCCTATAAATGATACCTGAATTGTATCTAAGATAAAAGACGTCTAATAGTACCTAACAACTCTTCCTGATTAAACCCACCTTTAGTTATATAAGCAGACGCCCCAGAAGACATGCCCTTTTGTCTGTCTACTTCTGAAGCCAGCGAAGTAACCAGAACCACAGGAATATTAGAAAGCATATCATCTTTCTTAATTCTTGAGGTCAACTCATAACCAGTTATATCAGGCATTTCAACATCAGAAACAATTAAATCAAATGACTGAGTGGCAAGTTTTGTAAGAGCATCTAATCCATTTACAGCTACTGTAACATTATATCCGGCTGCTCTTAAGATATTTCGTTCAAGGATACGGGTTGTAACAGAATCATCAACAACTAAAATATCTTTTTTCTGAGAGTCAGTTTGCGATTTTTTCTTATAGGCTGATCTAAGAGCCATTCCATAATTCATCTGAGCTGTTTTAGTTAGATCTCCAACATTAAGAATAAGACAAACTTCTCCTGAGCCAAGAGTCGTAACACCAGCTACATTTCTAACTCTTATTAATGGTGGCTCAAGATTCTTATGTAAAATTTCCTGATCTCCAAGCAAGCCATCAACAATGAAACCTATATTATTATCTTCTGATTGCATAACAAGAACTGTAATTTTCTCTTTTTTGATATCTTTTTCTTCTTCTTTAACATGCTGATCACTACGAATCTCAAGCAATTCAGCAAGATCCGAAAGAAATACAGGTATGCCTCCAACCAGCACAGTCTGCCTGCCTTCTTTATAGAATATATCTTCTGGTTTAACTAAAACAGCTGTTTTTATTGCTGAAGCAGGTATTGCATAGGTTTGATTCTGTATTCTTACTAAAAATACCTGAATAGTTGCCATGGTTACAGGCAGCTGAATCGATACCTTACAACCCTTACCAAGGTCTGAATGAACTTTAACCTTGCCATTCAGCTGGGTAATTTTTGTATGGACAACATCCATACCAACACCCCTGCCTGATATATCAGTAACTTCTTTACTTGTAGAAAAACCCGGCCAGAAAATAATATTCATAATCTGATTTTCTGTCATAACAGCAAGTTCAGAAGGAGTAAGAAGCTCTTTTTCTAAAACTTTTGATTTAATTGACTCAATATCTATACCTCTACCATCATCTATAATCTCAATCAAAACGCTATTCTCAAGATGACTGGCGGCAAGTACAATTTTACCTATTGATGATTTCCCAGATTTAAGTCTTCTTTCGGCTTCTTCAATACCATGATCCATGGCATTTCTTAATATATGCATTAGAGGAGATTTAATCTCTTCAATAATTTTTTTGTCTACAGTAGTTTCACTACCTCTAATTTCAAGCTCAATATCCTTATTATTCTGACGTGAAAAGTCTCTTACCATACGTGGATACATATTAAATATAGTTGCCAGAGGTAATAGCCTAACATTTTTAATTTTGTCTTCTAATTCACCAATTATAAGGGTTAAACGAGTATCATCCTCTTGAATATTTCTATAAAGCATATTAAGTTGATTTGTAAAATTAGCTATTCTATCAGAATTTTGCCTGATAATATCATGCATATCTTTACCAGGCGTATATATAGAAGTGCCTTCAGCCATAAAGGCAGCTTTAAGTTGTTTTTTATCAGTTGCTTTTATAGCATACTTTGTTTTTGCCCAATCTCTTTGCCATTCTTCAACAAAATTAAGGAGGTTTTCTATTTCATTAAGCCTCTCTTTTGCTTTAATTTTAGCAATAATTAGCTCACCTACCTGAGCAACAAGTTGATCCAATTTTCTTGTATCAACCCTTAGAGTTTTAATGGTATAGGTCTCCATAGTATCCCTGGCTTTATCATCGTCAGGAGACATCTCTCCTACTGGGGCCATACCACTTTTGGGTGCAAACATTGATTTTGGCTGTGCCATTATTGTCGGTGAGTCTTTTTTGATTGGTGTTGTTTTAATTTTTTCTACCTGAGTTTCAATATATCCTTTTGGTTCTTTAGCAGGTTTTTCATAAGAAGTTTCTTCAGTTTCTTTTGAACCATATTTCATATTCTGGAATATTTCCGGTTCTTCTTCTTCTTCAAAAGGTATACCTGCCGTAAGCCTTGCAGTCTGGTGCAATATCATTAAGCGTTGATAAATCAAGCTGGGATCTTCAACTATATCTACAGCATCAGCATTCATATCAACAAGTGCTTTGGCAGAATCAAGGCTTTGGGCCATTACTATAGCCATTTCAGTAGTAAATGAGGTTTTTCCGGAAGCTGCTTCAAAAAAAATTGTTTCAACTTTAGTTATTATTGCAAGAAGTACATGATGGTTCTCTTTTATGGTTAAGTTTTTAACCCTTAATATATTTTGATTGAGCTTTTCGAGTATACCTTTGTTACTAACGTTATGAGAAAGCAAATTTAAATCATCTATAAGTTTCTGAAGCAAATCTTCCAGGTTATCTTCAAAATCATTATCTATTTTAGGAGTAGGTGTAACCTTACTGGAAATTGACCAGCCAGAAGTAACTAGCGAATCTTTTTTCTTCTCTTTTGGTGGATGTTCAGGCATATCAGTAGGCATAAACCCTTTTAAAGAACCTATTTCAAGGTCTCCCAGCTCTTCATCAGAAAGTGTCAAAGGATCAACTTCTAACTTTTTTTGAGGTTCTTTTGGCTTTATATCTTGTATTTCTTGTTCTTTTATTACTCCAAATTCCTTCAATACTTCTTCTTCATCAAAATTCAAAGCATCTGAAGATAATGAGACTTTTTGAGTTTTAACTTTTTTCGGTTTAATATTTTGTTTTTTATAAACTTCCATTTTCTGATCAATCTGCTCTTGCAATTGATCAAGATCCATGTCTCCACTAAAACCTTCTTTATATTGAGCTTTTTGAATTATTTCTTTTACATGGGCAAGCTGTTTTTCCAGGTCATACAATATTTCTGAATTAATAAATATTTCTTCTTTAGTAGCTTGCTCAAAAATATCCCTAACAGAATAAGTTAAATCTTTGATTTCCTCAAAATTTATAATTCTTGTTGAGCCTTCTAATGAATGTGCATGACGATATACTTCAGAAATTATTTCTCTATCATAAGGAGAATGCTTTAATTTTTCCATACTTTCAAAAATAAAATCAATCGTCTGAATGCTTTCAGCATAAAAAATCTGTTTTAACTCTGACAGTTCATCATCTGAGAAACCTTCTTGCTCTGCAATTTGCTCTATATTAATTTCTTTTGATTCCTCTTTAGGAGAATCTACAACAAGCGACTTTTCTTCAGAAGTTTTCTTTAACTTTGCTTCCAGCCCAGGTGGCATATGTTTAGCGACAGAGTCAGGTAACTCTGGCAAAATTTGCCGGGGTTCTTCTTCTAAATCTTCTAATTGTAAATCTTCAAATTGTAGCTTAGCCTTTTGTTTTAGAACTGGTGTATCTTCTTTCTTCTTTGAGCCCAGAGAACTCAAAGGTTCATCCAGATCATCAATATCAGGTATATCATCCAGATTCAATTTAGGAATTTGTTTTTTGTCAGACCTTTTCTTAGGTTTTTCTTCTTCTACTGCTCCACTCATTAAATTATATATTTGACCTGATTCAATCATTTTAAGCTGATTTACTATTGATTCAACATCTATAGAATGTGAGCCTTTAGTTTTTACAGTATCTTCAATAATAGAAGCAAGTGCATCAACAGAATTACACATTATATCAATAACTTCAGCTTTAATTATCAATTCACCCTTACGTGCCAGGCCAAATATATCTTCTAATTTGTGAGCAATAGTCTGAATATCATCCAGACCTATCATTCTAGCTGCGCCTTTAAGGCTGTGTGCTTCTCTAAAAATTTCCTGAATAGCTTTTTCATCTTGAGGATTCTGCTCAAGACGCAACATATTATCGTTGAGCTTCTGTATTTGCTCTTCACTCTCCTCCTGGAATATTGCCAGAACCTCTTCCAGTTCCTCTTCAGAAAATTCCATCGCCTTTTTTCCTTGTATCTTAACTTATAGTAGTATTATCCTGCTCATAGATATTACGCAAACTATCGGTAACTTTACCCAGAATTTCAATAGCATTTTTAGTTTTTTCAACAGTATCTACAGAGTCTTTTATACCAGAATTAACAGACATCATAACATTTGAAACATCGTTTGTCGATTTAAACTGTTCTCTAGTAGCAGAAACAATAGACTCAACAGCTTCCTGTGTTTCATGCATAGTATTTATTAATACATCTATTGTTTTAGCAACTTCTTTAGCAAGATTAACACCAGCCTCAATTTCTTTAGTACCTTCTTCTGTCGCCATAACAGTAGAATTAGTAGCTTGTTGTATATCATAAATCAATGCACTAATTTTAGTTGTAGCCTGTTTACTCTGATCTGCAAGCTTTCTGATTTCACTCGCAACAACAGCAAAACCCCTGCCATGCTCACCAGCTCTGGCAGCTTCTACAGCAGCGTTAAGAGCCAACATATTTGTTTGCTCTGTTATGTCTTCTACTGCTCCAATTATACTTCCAATCTGCTGAGTATGTTCACTGAGTTCTAATATCTGTTCTGCAATAGCTTCTATCTTCTGTTTAAGGGTCATCATATTTCTGATATTTACGTTCATGGAATTCTGACCTTCTTTAGACATTTGCAAAGCCTGTCCAGATTTATCAGCAACTCTTTGAGCACTTCTTTTGGTCTCTTCAGATCTAAAACTAAGCTTACCTACCATCTCCTCTGTTTCTTTAATAAGCTCTAATTGACGTTTTATAGAACTTTCATGCCTGGAGCTTGCCGCTTTAATAGCTTTAGAAGCCTTGCCAGTAAATTCGTCAGCCTCTCTTAATGGCATTTTAACTGAGTTTAAAGCCCATCCACTAAACGCAATATCAAGTATGATAGCTATTACAACCATAGCGGCTACAGCAAAATATAAAATGGCTGGATCCGGGAAAATTTGACCAAATAGACCTAAAGCCAGTATTATTAATATTAGTAAAGACACTATTACATTAATGATAATCCTTAGATTCGTTCTTTCTGCAAAATTTAACTTATTCCACATATACCACAGCCTATTTTCTTATTTGTACTTATTCCACGTTTTAAGATATCTTAATTATAGTAGAAGCGTTTTTTTTATAATATACACTATAGAAATGAAAGGCAAAATTCTAATTATAGATGATAGCATAACACAGGCCACTACTTTTAAGCTGGCCCTGACTAAAGCTGGCTTTGATATCTGTGTAGCGAGAGATGGTATAGAAGGCATTGCCATGACATACCAGAATTTCCCTGATATTATAATTTCAGACATTATAATGCCAGAGATTAACGGTTATCAGCTCTGTAGAGTTCTAAAAAATGACAACTTAACCAAAAGAATACCTATCATACTACTGACAAGCCTTGATGAAAAAATTGACCGATTCTGGGGCATTAAAGCTGGTGCTGACTCATTTTTCATCAAAGGAGGAGACATTTCAGGACTTGTTAAAGAAATCAAAAATTTCTTAGCCACTACATCATTGTTATCAGAATCTGAAAGAAAAAGACTGGTAGAAACAAAAAAAGTTGAATCTACCAACATTAAATCAAGAGTAAACCAACTACTAGACCAATCATTAATTGAATCAACTATTACTAATGAATTCCGAAACCTTTCTGAACTTATCCATGACAGAACCTTCCTCACAAAAGGGTTATTTTCACTTCTTTTTAGCATTTTAGACTATCAAGTTGCCGGTATTTATTTTAACGACCATGGCGATGATAAAAAGCTACTCAGCCTCAGCGTTAATGATTTATTCACCGATGAAGGCTTATTAAATGGTTTAAAAGATGATTTCTTCCAGATAGTTCATTCTGACGTTTTCACAATGGAAGAAAATCATATGTATGAATATGAAATTTTTGAAGAACATGAATGCTACAGTAAATACGAAATAGATGATATAAACCAGTTTGCATCCAAAATAATTATCCCGATCACTTACGGCAAACAAGTTCTAGGAGGCCTGTGTTTATACAGCACTACACCTAACCACTACAAAGAAGATCAGTTAATTAAACTGGTAGCAGAAGAAATGGTTCTCCTGATGCGTTTACGTAGCTTATATATAGAAACAAAATTTCTAGCTATTACTGACGGGCTCACAAAACTTTTCAATAGAAGGTATTTTCAGGATATTTACGAAAGAGAATTCAACAGATCTGTAAGATACAGACATGAATTATGTGTAGTACTAATAGACATAGATCATTTCAAAAAAATAAATGATACTTACGGCCATCAGCTAGGAGATTTTGTATTAGAAAAAATATCAGCTATAGTGAAAAGTAGTTACAGGAAAACAGACTGCGTAGCAAGATACGGCGGAGAAGAAATAGTAATAGTTTTACCAGAAACAAACCTTGAAAATTCCTTAATACCAACCAAAAGATTAAAACAAAAAATTGAAGATGCTGAATACACCTGGGGAGACGAAACAAATATCAAAGTTACCGTCAGTATTGGCATAGCAAGCCTGACTCAGGATATTCAAAAAGAACAAGAACTTATAAAAAGAGCTGACGAAGCATTGTATAATGCTAAAGAAAATGGTAGAAATAGAATAGAAATCTACAACCCGTAGAAAGAAAATGGAAAATCATTATTTAACAACAGAAACCCTGGATACTAATTACAACCTCTACATGACATTCAGTCTTGCAGAACGATTATATGCAGCACCGGCTCAAAGTATTGTAGAAGTAATAAAATTACCAATGCTAAATTGCCCGGAACATTTACCAGAACATATAGTAGGCATATTAAATCTTAGAGGAAACATAATAAACGTCTTAGACATACGCAGAACACTGGGGTTAGAACCTAAAACATACACAACAGATGATTGCATACTGGTACTTACCTATGAAGATGCCTCATGGGGTCTTATTGTTGATGCTGTAAGCAATGTTGTAACTATTTCCAATGATCAAATATCACAAACACCCTATGGTATAGACTCTTCTAATACTCTTATTAAAAATGTTGCAAAAACAGCCGAAGGGCTTCTGGCTATATTAAACCTGCAAATTCTCTCAAGAATAATGAAAAGCTCTGAGCAAAATCTAATAGGAACAGATGAGAAAAAACAATCTTATATACCAGCAGCTCTAAAATATACTGTAAACCAGATTTCTCAATTTCCTAAAGATAAAAAAGCCATAGAAATATTTAAAAAAAGAGCTACAGAACTTCAACTTGAACTTGATCTATCTTTAGAAAGAAAAAAAACTTCTGACCACCGTTTTGTAAGCTTTCTGCTGAATAATGAAATGTATGCCATAAGCCTTGAATACATAAGAGAATTCAGTAAAATTATTAATCTCGCTATTGTGCCATGTGTGCCAGAATTTTACAAAGGACTCAGTAATTTAAGAGGCGAATTTATACCAGTACTTGATATAAAAGGATTTTTAGGTATATCTAAAACCCAAATTACAGAAAAATCAAAGATAATATTTGTCAAAACATCTAAAATGCAAATAGGAATATTAGTTGATGAAGTATTTGATATAATAATCGTACCGACAGACAAAATAACAAAACCTGGACTAATGCAAATAGACAAAGTCAAATACACTACTGGTGAAATAATTTTCGACGATAAAAGAGTTATAAATATATTTGATCTTGAAAAATTTTTACAAGACGAACGTTTAATTATAGAAGAAGCCGTATAAAGCTTTCAGGCCCCGCCCGCCCGCCCACAGCAAAACAGAAAGAGTATGCTCTTCCTGTTTTATAAAAGTTATAATTTTATATCATCAAGCACCAATCATTTTATTAATCAATACAGGTTTTTCAGGCTGTTTATCAGTAAGCTCATAAGCCTGTTTCAGATAATCTATAGCCACTTGCAGATGCTGATCTTCATCTGCATAAATTTCGGCTAAAGTTTCCCCCGATTGAACCTTATCAGCAACCTTTTTCTTAACCACCACACCAACAGCCATATTAATCGGGTCATCTTTTTTATCTCTACCAGCTCCCATAGCTTTACAAGCTCTTGCTATTGATAAGGCATCACATTTAAGCACATACCCATCGTTATCTGCTTTAAATTCATGTTTTATATTAGCCTGTCTAAACTTAGAATAATCTGATATTACCGAAATATCACCTTCTTGAGCCTTTATAAGATCTTCAAACTTCTTCAAAGCCTCTCCATTATCAAGATTCTTAACCAGCAACGCTTTACCTTCATCAATGCTGTTAACCATTTTAGATTTAGTCAATGCTACAGCCCCAAGAGTAAGACATAATTCTGTAAGATCTTCCGGACCTTTATGCTTTAAAGTTTCAATAGACTCAATAACCTCAAGACTATGACCAACTGCACAACCCAAAGGTTGCTCCATAGAAGTTACGCAACATGTAATTTGTTTATTAAGCCTATTACCTACTTCAACCATGGTATTAGCAAGCTCTACAGCTTCAGCAACTGTTTTCATAAAAGCACCAGTACCATATTTGACATCCAGTATTATTACATTAGAACCTGCTGCAATCTTTTTAGAAACAACTGATGCAGCTATAAGAGGGATACTATCAACTGTAGCAGTAACATCTCTAATAGCATAAAGCGTTTTATCAGCAGGAGCAAGCTTTGCAGTCTGTCCACCAACTGCTATACCATATTTTTTAACCTGATCTAAAAACTTATCAACAGGTATAGATGTATTTAAACCCTCAATAGCTTCTAGTTTATCGATAGTGCCCCCAGTGTGACCCAACCCCCGCCCGGAAAGTTTGGCAATAGGTATTCCTGTTGAAGACAATAATGGGGTTAATACAAGTGTAGTCTTATCTCCTACACCACCAGTGCTATGTTTATCAATTACATACTCACCCAGAGATGACAAATCTATCGTTTCTCCTGATTTAACAATTTCCTCTGTAAGAAATGCCGTTTCATCAAGCGTCATTCCATTTATACAAATAGCCATCAACCAGGCAGATATCTGATAATCTGGCATTTCACCTGTAATTACACCATTAACAATCTGATGAATCTCTTGCTTAGTATGTTCGCCACCAAATCTTTTTTTATAGATAAGATCTACGTACCGGGCCATATTTATCTCCTCGAAAACCTCTGAATAATCTTCACTAATTGTAGCAGATGTTATTTAAATAACTAAAAATTATTATACCAATCCACAAAAGTAATCGATATATGGCTTTAAATTATTCTAGGGTGTTTTTGCCTGCGTAGCAGACAAAAAATCCCGGGAAAAAACTCCCGGGTTTATCAAAACCTTTAATTTGTTTATTGACTAATTAATTATCTTTTATCTAACCGGCGGTTAATAATTTTTGAGCCTGTTCAGTAGCTTCTGGAGCTTTTTTGCTAATCATGCCCTGAACTCTGGCCAGCATATCACCTACCCATTTCTTAGCAGGAGCAAGAATTTTTGGTAATTTATCTGCCGGTACTTTATGTAAAACTACACCAGCTATAATAGCAGCTAGTGCTGTTAGCCCTACAAGTTTTTTACCTTTTCCTGAACTTTTCCAAGCATCACCCTTACCGCTTTCAAATCTTTTGAGAGCGCTTTGAGGGTCATTATCCCACTGAATAGGTTTTGCTGCTGCGAAACTTACCTTTTGAGTTACTGTTTGACTTACTGGGGAAATAGCAGGCATATTATATCTCCTTAAGCGGTTACTTTTCTTCTTTCGCTGGTAATAATTACCACTGGTTACTTAAAACATGTAAAAGGATTTATTTGCATGCATCAAGTAGCATGCAATAGAAAGTTTTACATTTCTTCATAAAAAAACTCTAGTTCAATAAAGTTGGAATATTAATACAACTGGTGCCCTCTAATAAAGTAAGAGGTCTGTTTAAACAAAAAAACATTGTTAAGTACTACACAAGTTTACAGTTAGGGTGATTAAAAAGTGCCATCTGCTACTAAAAGGATACGACTCTCTCACAAAAAACAGGCTAGGCAGAAATGCTTATTCTTTACAAGCTCAAGCATAAGAAAAAGGGTTTTTGTTAGTACACTGGCAACATTAACATTAAAAGATTTTCTTTCAGAACAGGGGCTTAAAATAGATGAGGGAGAAGCTTACTGCGACAATTTCTTCTTATCAGAAGGCTTCGACATCGCAGATATTAAAATTGGAAAAGCTAATATAGATGCAAGAACTATAGTAAATACAAAATATTCTCAACTCTGGATACCTAAAAAACCATATGAATTTGGTTATGTATTTGATTTCTACGTTGCTATATCACTGGATACCAACAAAGATAGAGCCGAAATAGTTGGATGGGTATCCTATGATGATATAAAAGATGCTATAGGAACTAGCTCTGATAAAATAAACTACTATGTATTCGATGGAAGCATTCTAAGATCTCCATTAGAACTAGCAAGTGCTATTATACCCATATCTAAAGCTAAAAAAGACTTAGATAAATTCACTGAAGAAGATCATGACGTAGTTCAGGAACTATTCACAGGCTTTCTAGATAATTCTCTGACCACTAAAGAATTGAATTTTTTCCGTAACCACATGCAACACTGTGAAAATTGTAGAGAAACGCTACTTTACTTACACTTATTTGATCGAAAAATTAAAGCTCCAAAAGAGCCAATGATATATCTGGACGGAAGCATACCTATTGAAGAAGCTTTCGTAACTCCTACTCAAACAGATTCTTATGATGAAGAATATATACCTGAAGAAGATATTGAAGAATTCGAAGAGGATGAAGAATTCGAGGAAATAGAAGAAACAATTCAAAAGTTTAAAGAAGATATACCATATGCTGCTAAAACAGCTCCAAAATCTGAAACTATTGAAGCAATAAAATCTATAGCGAAAGAAGAAATTAAAGAGCTAAGCCTGGATGAAATTATAGCAAGAGAAGAAGGAACTTCTATTGAAATAGAATCAGACAAACTTGAAGATACAGAAACACAAGGATTTATACAACAAGACATAGAAGAGATCGAACAGTTTGTACAGGAGGCAAAAGTAGAGAGTGAACCCTTTCGTAGTCAGATTGAAGAATTTACTCCTGGAATTATTGAGACAGGCCAGGAAGTTGATATTCAACCTGAAGAATCCTTCATAACCGATACACCTACCTCTGCATGGGAAGCTTCCTATAGCACACCAGATACTGTCTTTACTGAAGATGCTTTTGGAGAATCAGGGCCTTCTGTATCAGATGTTTTTGCATCAGATGATGAGGCTTTATGGCAACAATACCCTACCGAAGGAGATATATGGCATGAAAGCTTTGCAGCCCCTGAAACTTCAGAAGAAGAAGCTGAAGAGTTTACAATATCTGAAATGATCCAGGAACCTATCATGGATACAACGCCTGATACCCTCCCTGATGTGGGAATATCTGAAGAAATACTCTCACAACCTGATATATCTCCAGTATTTGAATCTGAAGAACCTGAATATATAGAGCCTCAAGAATTAGATGAAATGTCTGAAGAAGAACGTTTATTAGCAGAAGCACAGGCAGCTGAAGATTATATAAATGCTAAATTAAACGCAGCAGGTGTTGAAGCTCAAACTTATGATGAAGAAGAATATCATTCAGATGATTCATTGACTGATTACCCTGAACACGAAGGCAGTTTAACACTGGAAAGCTTGGAAGAAGAGCACTTTGATACATTAGTAAGTGACATTGATCTTGAATCAATGGAAGACTCTTTTAACCTTCAAGACCCTACTATTATTGCAGGCACTACAGAAACAGCCAGTGGAGATGATTCTTTAACGATCCCAGACAAAGAACCTTCAGAACTGTCATTGCCTGATACAAGTGATTTTGAATACATAAGTAGTTATGACGACTACCATACTGATGATATAGAAACATTTGCTGCACAACAGGCTTCTGAAGACGCCACACTGGAAGACCTTGAAAAAGAATTCGGCTCAATTGCTTCTTTCAATATAGAAGATTTAAGTACACCCCTACAACATATTCAACCAGCAGAAGATTCTAAGGCTGACGACTTCTCAGACTTTGATTCTTTCATAAAAGGAACCGAAAATATTTCCCGACAAGATGAACCAGAAGAAGATACTCAGTCCGCAGACTTATTTAACATTTCTTCTGAGATGGAAGGAATGTTTGAAACACCCCCAACAGCTGAAGATGTTTTTGGTGCTGCATCTACACTTGATGAAATAAGTGAAGAAGATGACTATGAAGAAGATGACTATGAAGACGAAATTACCCTACCACCAATGGACGATTCTTCTTATGGAGATAATATAACATTTGCAGAACAATCTGGCTTCACTTCTCAGGCAGCAATGGAAGAATCAACTTATATTTCACCTCCTGATTTCGATGATCAAATAGATCAATTTAGCCATGAAATATATCAGGGGCAGTATGCTCCAGTAGATCAATCTATGGATAGTTCTATACCTACTGATCAAGATATTGCACAACTTCAAGAATTTGTTGATACAACAAAAGCTGATGCTAAAAAAGCCCGAAAAAAAGCAAAAAAAGGTGGAGTTAAAAAGTTCTTCTTACTTACAGCATCACTATTACTCATAGGTGGTGTTATAGCAGGTGTAATTGTAATAGCACCAAAATTTGGTGGCTTTTCAGATAAGCTTGTTGCTTCTTTGCCAAAAATAGATTTTAAAAACCCTCTAGCAAAAGAAACTGCTAACCAGCAACAAGTGCCTGCCTCAACCACACAACCAACAGAACAAACCACTACTGGAGAGGCAACTCAAGAAGAACCGGAAGCATCAACTGGTGATAAACTTGCCCAGGCACCATCTCAGGATACTACACTGCTAAATGAAGTAACAAATACCCAGACTGCAACAGAAGAAAAACTTCATATAGCTAATAAAGACAACAAAGCCCCCTCAGAAGCAGCTACAGACAGGGCAAGACTGGAGCAAAATAAGCAAATGCCAGCTGATATTATAGCTTCTACTAAAGTAGAATCTGATCAACCAACAATAACTAAAAAAAGCAAGGCTCAACCTGTTAACGCACCACCTGCAAAACCACAATCTATAAGCAAAGTTTCAAGAGCACAGGGAAAATTAGAAAAATCTGATAAAGATCAAAAGCTTCTAGCCAGCCTGGCTGACGAAGCATTACCAGCACAACCAGAAGTTAAAGAGCCTGTGATTCTTCAAACAAAAAAAACTATTGCCAGAGAGAATCAAAAAGGTGAAAGCTTCTTACCTGAAAATTCAAAAGAAGGTGAAGGTTTTGTTAAGGCTGGTTATAGTGCAAGCGACGATTTCAAACAAAATGAACTTGCCAGTGCAGATATAGCAAGGGCAAGTGCTCCTTCTAATCCAGTGTTATCAGGTCTGGAAGAAAAAGAAGAGTCAATTAAAATGGGCTTCAACCCTCAAGATAAAGAAATTGCAGCAATTCAATATATTACATCGGCAAATGTTTTCTGGAAACCAGCTGACTCTTCTATCATAGATAAAGAACTAAAAACATTTATTAGCTCTTCAACTCAAAAAGCTAAAACGGCTATCAATTCTGAACTTAAGAGCAGTCAAATCTCTGGAGAGCTTCGATCAACTGTAATATCAGTAAAAATTAACAATTCTACAAATTCCATTATATCGACACTTGTTTCTTCAAGTGGTTCTTCAAGGGTTGACAACCTCATCCTAAATGCAGTCAGGAAGAGCTTTTCCGGGAAATTTTTACCAGGGTCTACCACCTCTTCAAACACTGTTCAAATCAAACTTACTATTGCCCTGTAGTCCTAATCATAGAAAAAATGGTAATATTAGTAGGGGTAGGCATGTATATGGAATAGCAGGTTAAGCACATTGCCTGAAAGATATAGGCCACTAATAGAAAAAATTATCAGAACTAATGCTCGATTCAGCGGAAACGAGGATTTATTTGAGGACTTTTGCAGCGAAACTTTTAAACGCTGTTATAAAATGCTTGCCAGCGATGAAACTATCGTAAACTTTGAAGCTTATCTCCATAAGGTTGCCAGTTCTGCTATACTCGATGTACTAAGGTCTTCAGGACGACTGCGTAGACTAAAATCAGGCTATAAAAAGATTAGCCCTGAAACGATAATTCAACCATACAACACAGATGAAAACTTTGATATCATTTATGATATTGAAGATCCTACACCAAGTATCGAAGAGGACTTAATTCGCAAAGAAGAAGTTGAAACTATTAGAAAAGCTCTTCAAGATTTAGATACAGAATTTCACGATCAGAAATTCCTGGAAATCTTTAAAATGAGGTATATCGAAGGGAAAAAACAAATTGATATTGCCCAGGCTCTTAAAATAAGCCAGGGAGAGGTTAGCAAAAGATTGATTGACCTCTCTAAAAGAGTACTATCAAGAATTCATCACTAATTTTACCAATATTCTAAAATTAGAAAGGAATTTAACTATGTCTAAACAGACTAAAGTTTATGTATATATACACACACACTGGGATAGAGAATGGTATAGAACTTTTCAACAATATAGGTTACGTTTAATTGAAGTTATTGACCTTATTTTAGATCAGTTCGAAAAGAAAGAACTGGAATATTTCACCCTCGACGGACAGTCAATAGTCATTGAAGATTATCTGGAAGTAAAACCTCAAAATAAAGAGAAACTGATCAATTATATCAAATCAGGACAGCTTGATATAGGCCCATGGATGGTATTACCAGATGAATTTCTGGTTAGCGGTGAAAGCTTGATCAATAACATTATTCTCGGACACAAGATTTCAGAAAAATATGGCAAAACAAACAAAATTGGCTATATACCTGATACCTTCGGGCATAGTATTGATATGCCAATGATTTTTAAGCAATTCAACATAGATAATTCAATAATGTGGAGAGGTGTTAATACAGATAATACCGAATTTAACTGGTACTCAATGGATAGAAGCTATGTAAAATCCTATCACATTATGAAAGGATACTACACTAACATCTTCGAAGAAGAGGAAAACTACGATTTAGAAAATAAAGTTAAATTACTTAAAGAATTTCTAGATGAAATTAAAGAGAAAACAACTTTAGACAGTATACTTTTACCTGTTGGAGGAGATCATAGACCACCACCAATAAATATATCCTCACAATTAAAGCTACTTAATAATGCTCAAACAGAATATTTATTCATTCAAAGTAACTTAAGCCAGTTTATTAACAACATTAATAGTAAAAATATTAATGAACACGTCCAGAAAGAACTCCGGGACTGTTCCAAAACCTATATTTTGCCAGCCGTATATTCTTCAAGACTTTATTTAAAACAATACAACGCACAACTTAATAATAAAATTAACCGGATCATTGAACCATTAACATGCTATTGTAATTCTTTTAAACTGGATACTTTCCAGCTACCAGATAGTGACTACCTCTGGAAAATGCTAATTATAAACCAGCCTCATGATAGCATATGCGGTTGTAGTATAGATGAAGTTCACGAAGAAATGGTTCAACGGTATGATTGCCTTGAACAAGCCTGTAATGAACTTATAAATAGATCCTTATTTACACTTATTAAAAATATACCTGAAGAAAAAATCGCTGTTTTTAACTCTTCTAACTATCCCTATACAGGTCCAATCGAATTTACCCAGATTAATGACACTAATCATAACTTAAATACACAGATAATCGAAGAATTTAAAGATAGACATTATAGATATTATAATGATTTAAAAATACAATTACCAGCCACAATTGTTAAACATCAGGTTAACCAACTATTATGGGCTGATAATATACCTCCTTATAGTGTAAAAATAATTGATTCTATTGATATTCCAAACCCGGTTAAAATAGAAAATAACAATTTAAACAATGGGTTAGTTGAATTAATAATTGAAGAAGACTCGGTAAAACTAAAAGATCTGAAAAATAATTGCGAATATGCCGGATTAAATCAAATAATACACAGACTGGATAGCGGTGATAGCTACAATTTTGGGCCAATAAAAGATAATAACCCTGTAAAAGCTAAAATAATTGAAAGCAATATTGTTGAAGATGGTCCTATAAAAGGCACAATTGAAGTACTTTATGAAATAGAAATCCCTGAAAAACTTAATGAAGACAGACAAACTCCTTCAACAGATACAGCTAAGATATTATTTATATGTGATATAAGCTTATATGCCAATTCAAAACTCCTTGAATTTAATATTGATTGGTTAAATGAAGCAGAAGATCATATTTTACAGGTTAAGTTTCCAACAGATAATGATGTATATTCAACACTGGTCGAAAACCATTTCTGTGCTCTGGAGAGAAGCTTCGACCCCAATTATAATATTTATAACCATATACCCGCTGAAAAACTAACAGAGGTAGCAACTAATACTGCTCCAATGCAAAGATTTGTGCAAGCAAATAATCTAGCTATATTTACAGAAGGTTTACCCGAGTATGAAGTGTTTGAGAATAATCTCTATGTTACTATCTTAAGAGCAACAGGTTATCTCTCAAGAGATTTTGTATCAACAAGAGGAGCATATGCTGGCCCAGATCTACAAGTACCAGGAAATCAATGTATGGGCTTTAACAGTGCCAGATATGCAATACATCCTAAGGTACCTTTAGATAACCTATATATGTTAGCAGAAAGATTTATGGGATGTACTCAGGTTTTTGAAGGGGAGTCAACCAATACCTGCTCTGACAAATCTCTTATTAGCTGGAATAACCCTAATATTATAGCCTCTACACTGAAGTATGACCTTTGCACTGGTGGAATAATTCTGCGATTACTAAACTTATCGAGCCATCCACAACAAATCAAACTGAGTTCAGACTTGAATATCAATACTATAACCGAAATAAACGCTCTTAAAGAAATTCTATCTGAACCAACAGAAAATACAACCATTCTTCTTGGCCCTAATGAACTAAAAGGGCTGTTAATTAAAACTATCTAAACTAAAATTGTAAATTTTTATAGTTTCAAATAATTGTTCAAATTATAATAATATTTGAATACTATTGTTTTTGTTTAATAAACTGAAGAAACTAGAGGTTATAGAAGAATGTCACCACGTCCATATGTTCCTTTACACCTTCACAGCGAATATAGCATCTTAGATGGAGCCACCAAGATTAAAGATTTAGTGAAGTATGCTCAAATTAACAATATGCCTGCAGTTGCCATAACAGATCATGGTAGCATGTGTGGTGCTGTAGATTTTTATCAACAAGCTAAGAGCCTTAATATAAAACCCATTATTGGTTGTGAAGTATACACTATAAATGGTGACATTAAAGATAAAACTTCTATTAAAGGAAAAGGTGGATCATATAATCATTTAGTTCTCTTAGCGAAAGATTTTAAAGGCTACCAGAATCTTGTAAAACTTGTAAGTATAGGACATATAGAAGGTTTTTATTATAAGCCAAGAATAAATTATGAGCTTTTAGAACAATATAAAGATGGTCTTATAGCAATGTCAGCCTGTCTAGCAGGAGAAATAAATCAGTATCTTTTAGATGATAAATATGAAGACGCTATAAAAAGAGCTAAATATTTTAAAAACCTTTTTGAAGACGATTTTTATCTTGAAATTCAAGACCATAATATGCCAGAGCAACATAAAATTAACCCTTATATAATTAAAATTAGCAAAGAACTTGATATACCAGTTGTGGCAACCAATGATAGCCACTATACAAAAAAAGAAGACCATGTCGCTCATGACATATTGATATGCTTGCAAACAGGTAGAACCTACGATGACCCGGGCAGAATGAGATTTCCAAGCCAGGAGTTTTATCTTAAAAACGGCGACGAAATGGCACAAATGTTTAAAAACCTTAACCCGGACGATGTGTTTATAGCAATTGATAACACCCTTAAAGTTGCCGATAAATGCTCTCTAACTCTACCATTGGGCAAAACCATATTGCCACATTATCCTGTACCTCCCAACTATACTGCTGAATCATATCTTAATAAGGTTGCCAGAGAAGGATTAGGGAAAAGATATGAAAATATAACTGCTGAAATTGAAGAAAGATTCAAGTATGAATTGAGCATCATTGAACAGATGGGATTTGCTGCATACTTCTTAATTGTCTGGGACTTTATAGATTATTCAAGAAAAAATGGAATCCCTGTAGGCCCTGGCAGAGGATCTGCTGCCGGAAGCCTAGTTGCCTATTGCCTCGGAATAACAGATATTGACCCACTTGAACATGGACTCTTATTTGAAAGATTTTTAAACCCTGAAAGAATCAGCATGCCAGACGTTGATATTGACTTCTGCATAGAAAGAAGAGACAAAGTAATAGAATACGTTACAGAAAAATATGGCAAAGACCGTGTATGCCAAATTATTACCTTCGGAACACTAGCAGCAAGGGCTGCAGTAAAAGGCGTAGCCAGGGCCTTAGACTACCCCTTCGCCGAATCAAATAAAATAGCAAGCCTGATACCACAGGGGCCTGGTATTACTATTGATGACGCACTGGCTGATGGTCAGGAACTTCGTAAACTTTATGACAAAGATGAACGGATGAAAAGCTGGATTGACCTGGCTAAAAGCATTGAAGGTATAAATTTTAACATTGGCACTCATGCCGCAGGAGTAATTATATCAAGAGATCCGCTATCTGATACAGTACCTATTCAAAACTCTAAAGAAGGAATCGTAATAACTCAATATTCTATGACTGACTCAGAAAAAGTAGGCATGCTCAAAATGGACTTTTTAGGCCTGAGAAACCTGACTATAATAAACAATACAATTAAATCTATTAAGGCAAACCACAATAAAGACATATGTATTAATAAAATACCTTTTGATGATGAAGATACCTACAAGCTTTTATCTGCAGGAGAGACTGACGGAGTATTTCAACTTGAGTCAAGCGGGATGAAAATGCTTGTTAAAGATCTTAAACCATCTAATTTTAGTGATGTTGGAGCTCTTGTAGCATTATTTAGACCGGGCCCACTTGAATCAGGAATGGTAAAAGACTTTGTATTAAGAAAACATGGCAAGCAAAAAATCGAATATGACCACCCATTATTAGAAGATATTCTTGAAGATACCTATGGTACAATTGTATATCAGGAACAGATCATGCAGATAGCTCAAAAGCTTGCAGGTTATACACTCGGACAAGCTGATATTCTCCGAAAGGCTATGGGCAAGAAAAAAGCCGATGAGATGGCCAAACAAAAAGAGATTTTTCTTGATGGATCAGCTCAAAATGGCATTGATCCAGACATAGCCAGAGAGCTATTTGATAAAATGGCAAAATTTGCTTCATATTGTTTTAACAGATCTCACTCTGCTGCTTATGCTTTCCTTGCATATCAAACAGCCTACCTTAAATGTCATTATCCTGTTGAATACATGGCAGCATTGCTTTCTAGCGTAAGAGATCGCCAGGATAAAATTCAAATGTATATAGCTGAATGCCAGAGAATGGGAATAGAAGTATTACCACCAGATATAAATGCTTCAGGTGTAGAATTCACACCAACTAAAGACGGTATACGCTTTGGCCTGGCTTCTGTTAAAAACGTAGGAGTAGGAGTAGTAGAAGCAATCATTGCAGGCAGAAAAGATGCGGCTTATGAATCTTTATATGATTTTTGTCTAAAAGTTGATTCATCCTGTTTAAATAGCAGAACACTTGAAAGCCTTATAAAATGTGGAGCATTTGCTAATATAGAAAGAAGTCGTAAGCAATTATTAGAAAATATTGATGGGGTAAAACAGTCATCAGAAAGAGAAAAATCACGTCGTGCCAGTGGACAAATAAGTTTATTCGGCCTATTTGATGAAGCAGAGCCTGACAGCAAGCTTACTACTACATTCCAGCTAGCAGGCGATGATACAGAATTTTTAGACAATGAAATTCAAGCTTTTGAAAAAGAACTCTTAGGTTTTTACGTTACATCTCATCCGCTTTCAAGCATTAAGCGACATTTGCCAATCATTACAACTCACCAGGTATCTGAGCTTTCGGAAGTTAAAGAGGGATCATTTGTTGCCATAGCAGGTTTAATAACCAGCATGAGACAAATCATAACCAAGAATAATAAGCTAATGAAAATTGGTGTTCTGGAAGATTTAAGTGGAAATGTTGAGATTGTAGCCTACAGTGACACTCTTGATAAATATGGCCCCCTGCTGGAAGAAGATTCTAAAGTAATTATAAAGGGCAAAGTGCAGCACAGAGGTGATGAAGAAGTCAATATCAGCATAGTAATAGATGAGGCTAAAGACGTAAAAGAAGCAAAACTAATGAATATTGCTTTAACACCCGAAGCCGACTATACAGATATTATGGAACTTAAAAATATAATACTAAAATATAAAGGTTCTGACCCGGTAATAATAAAGCTGGACAATAAAGGAACTTCTTTAACAATGATAACAAGTAGCCATTTCTGGGTTAATGCTTCAGAAGAGCTGGCAGGAGTTATCAAAGGCCGAATAGGACATAAATTCAATGCTAAATGTGAATTGATTTCAGCAAAATAAACAATATTCATTCAAGTATACTGAACCTTGAAAACAATTACTTCATTCCAGAAAAACCTGCTTTTAAAGTGCTAAAACTTTATGTTGGCAATTTACAAATGTGGTCTACACCACATGGTGGAGGTCACTTGTAACCTGATGATTGATGTAAACCTCCTCTAAAAAGGTGAAAATATTTAATACAGGGAATGGTTATCAGGGATCTTTAAATATAATCGTCTTAGGAGGAGAAAATGAATAATATTAATTTGGGCAGGAGTGTGGAAAAAGTTAAAGTTACCCGTGTTCACAACTTATTCGTTATACCTACGCCTTCTTATATGCTTAGAGAAAAGGTTATTAAAGATTATGTCTATTCTCCACAAGTAAGAATTATTGCCTAAAATGGGCTTATAGATGCAAAAAGATCTGAGGAAATAAGGGGGAGGTTTAAAGCGGGCTAACAGTCTGCTTTTATTTTTTTAGAGAGTTAATTGAAGGTGACTTACATATTAAAAAATCTCATAAACATTTTCACTTATCCTATTAGAAATACTATTAGGTTTTCAAGACCAATTAAAACAATTATTAATGAAGATAAAATCAACATATTTAGTAATGAAGAAGAAATAAAAGAAGAGCAAAGATTAATCAATTATTATCAAATGGAAAGTTTCAAAAACAATTCCAGTTTAATACACTATAAAGAAAACCTTTACTCCCTTAAATTGCTTGAAGATAATTTAAAAAATGTCTCTTTTAACTGGGATATAGAAAGACTTAAAATATTAGATATAGGAAGTAAAAACTTTTCCTATGCTATTAGCCTGAATAATTTTTTCAGTCTTTTCCATCCTTCATATAAAACAAACCGCATAATATACCTGGATGGTATAGAGATTGACCCTTATAGAATAATGGTGGATCTTCATTCAAGATATGACTATGCCATGTATTACATCAAAGACCTGCAAAACACAAAATATATTACATCCAATTTACTAGATTTCAAAGAGAATCAATATGATATTATAACCTGGTTTCTCCCTTTTATAGTAAAAGAACCCTTGTTAAATTGGGGATTACCTTTAAAATACTTTGAACCAGAGAACATGTTGAAACATGCTTATAATTTACTTAAATCGCAAGGTATAATATTAGTTGTTAATCAATCAGAAATTGAATTTAAAATTCAATTGCAAATTATTAAGGGTTTGGGGTTAAATTACATTGAAATAGAAAAACCGTATTCAAATTATTTTTCACCTTTTAAGCACGAACGCTACATTACAGTAGTGAAAAAGGGTTAAGATGTCTGAACTTGAAATAGATAAATACCTGAAAAGAGTTGAGGAAAACGAAGACGACCTGCAAGCACATTTAAGTCTTGGTAAAATCTACTTTGAAAGGAAATTTATCGAATTAGCAATGGACGAATTTAACCACGCAATAAGGATAGACCCTGATTGTATAGAAGCTTATATCTATACAGCTGATATTTATTACCTAAAAAGCGATAATGACCTTGCCCTGGAAGAATTAAAAGAGGCATTATTCATAGAACCTGATAATATAGACCTCTATTGGAAATATGGTGATATTTATATTGAAAAGCAACTGGCATTTTTCGCACTGGATAAACTTCTAAAAGATCTCAATGTTGAAATTGAGCGACCTAATATGCACTTTATTGTTGCTAAAACATTCTATGAGAAAGGCCTATATTCCAAAGCAATTGAAGAACTTATACAGGGCTTACAGATTGACCCTATTAACTTTAATGCACTGATCTTTTTAGGGTCTATTTATGCACTTGAAAAATCATTTGGCAAGGCTATTAAGGTTTTTGAAGCTGCTTTAAGGCAAGATCAAAAACACTTAAGTCTTTATATAGCTATAGGCTACACATTTTATATGCTTGGTAGCTATGACGATGCCATAAAAATGCTTAAAAAAGTGCTTAAATTCTCAGAAGGAAATGAATACGTAAATATATGGATAGCTAACAGCTATTATAAACTTGAACAATATGATGAGGCACTTAAATTTTATGAAACAGCTATTGAATTAAAACCAAATAGAGCCTTAATATTTGCAAGAACAGCTTTAATATATAACCTAAAAGGCGAACAGGATAAAGTTGTTGAATATCTTAATAAATCAAATGAAGAAGATGAAACTTTTTTAGAAAAAAGCCGACTTTATAAGATATTCAATAGCTAACATGATCAATTATCCGTTCAAATGAAAGAAAAGGAATAATAGATGAAACCAGACAAGCTATTAAAAAGATACAGAACTTTTTTATTGAGTTTTATAATTCTACTTTTCTTAGTATTAACACAGATAGATGAAAACAAGGTTTTCTCTCAAATGGATACAGCAGTAATTAATGGTTTAAAGATTCAACTAAATAATGCATCTTTCAAAAAATCTCATATAGGCAACCTTGATATTACTGCTAATGGAGCCAATTTTGAAACTGGCAAGATACAAAGTTTACAAGTAATCTGCTCAGGATATCAGAACAAATCTATATTACTTGACCAAATAGCTTTTAAACTGGATGATATTTCTTTTTACTCTGAAAACCTTTTATCAAATCAGGAACTAATTCTTAAATATCCTGTTGAAGCTAAAGCAAGCATTGTACTTTCTGAAAATGGTTTAAATGCAATACTAAATAGACCTAAAACTCTGGAAAAATTATCAAAACTATCTCAAGTCAAAATTAAAAAGTTTGGAATACAACTGGACAGTGGGCTTATTAGCTTTATGGAGCCCAGGTGTAAGATATTAACCAATAACATGATACAAATAGACATGTTAGCCACTCTCGGAAATATGGTCGGGTTTCCTGTAACATTCACAACAGAATTAGCCGTAATTAATAACAAGCTGGTTATGGTATCTCCTAACATTATAACCTCTGGCCTCGCATTACCCAAAGAAGTTTCAGGTATAATAAATGATAAATTACTTTCTATAATACAAAAAGAAGAAGACAAAATAAAAGAAGATGTAGAAATAAAAGCAACATCCGTAAATTCAGTTGCAGGAGAACGTATAATTTTAACAGGCAGTGCTTTAATTAAAAAACTTAAGTTTAGTAAAAAAGAGAAAATTCAAAACTAGAATGCTTATAGAAATTGCAGTTAAATTATTAATTCCAGTAATAATCGGATTCTTTCTAGGATTATACATAGATAAAATGATTTCTACCACACCTATTATAGCCATTGTTTTCTCTATAATAGGGATGTTTGCGGGTATGTATATAGTTTTTAAACAATATAGTAAAGGGAACTAAATATTTATTGGCAGCGTAAAGTAGAATTGACTGCCTTTTCCTGGATGACTTTCTGCCCATATTTTACCATTATGAGCCTGTACTATTTGTTTGGATAAATATAACCCGAGTCCTGTACCAGAAGATATATTTTCAGATGTTCCTTGAGAAAACCGCTGAAAGAGATGTTCAAGTTCAGATTCCGGTATTCCTCTACCTGTATCACCTACTTCAACAAGCATATAATCTTTTACAAAAGATATATTTACCCATACCTTACCATTTTCTTGTGTATATTCTATAGCATTACCTATAAGATTAGTTAAAACCCTCCATATTTCTCTCTTATCAGCAAGTACAAGAGGTAATATTTCAGGCACATCTGAAGAAAGTTCAATATTTTTTGTTTCAGCAAGAGGAGACAACTCAAAAAGACATTCTTCAACCAGTTGAGACAAATCAAAACTCTGACTGCTTAAAATTTTTGCCCCTGCTTCATAGCGATAAACTTCTAACAAGTTTTTAACCATCGACAGAAGATCTCTATTACTTATTAACATAGCTTCAAGAACTTCCATCTGCTTTTCATTTAATGATCCAAAAATACCTTTAGTAAGCAAATCAAGTGTTCTAAATTCAGCAAGCAAGGGTGTTCTTAGATCATGCGTTAAAGTTGCAACAAAATCTTCGCGCATTCTTTCTATTTCAAACTGGTCTGTTACATCCATAACCATTACAATTTTCTGATCAGAGTCTAAATATTTTGCTCTAAATCTATATTGTCTCTTTTTCCCTGCCCATGATGCAAGTTGAATTGTAGAAACTTCTATTTTATTAGGCTTAGAAAGTCTTATAACAGGGCAGTTATTGCATGGCATATCTCTTGAAAAAATATATTCATAGCATTTTTTATTATCAAAAGAAGTATCATTACCAATAAACCAATCTTTAATCTCGCTATTAATCCAGAATAAGTTCATATCAGGACTTACAGCATAAATACCAACACCTAAATTCTGTAATATAATAGAAGACAAGTTATCAGAACTATTCATCAAACACACTCTTAAGTTGATTTATCAAACCTACCTTTATAAAAATCAGGCATTGACTGATATGCTTTTAACATTTTATGCCCTACCTTCATTTTAACCTTAGACTTATCTAATGCAACTTTGCTTTGGTTTATAGCTTCAATATTAGCATCATCAATTAATTTAATTTCAGTCAAAATTTCAAATATTTTCTTCTTTAAAGATTCCTCTACTTCATTCTTACCCATAAGAAAAGCGTTTGTTTCTTGAAACAATTTTTCTCTATGAGAAGCCAATAGATTAACTCGCTCCCATTTTTCCTCTTCAATGGCAGCTTTAATGTTTAAAGTATATTCAAGTATCTTGTTGTATGTATCTAAAATTTTTTCTTGCATTACGCTGAGGCGTATACAGAGCTACTACCAGGATATTCATCTCCACCTACAGCCTCTTCTTTTTCTTTGGCAGCTATTTTTATAGCTTCTTCCCAAGTGGCTTTAAGGCTTCTGAGGTGTCCTAATACCTCATCAAGAGCTTCAACATCCTTTTTAATATTAGCCTGAACTAACCTATAATGCAAATATTCGTACAGATTAAATAAATTAACAGCCATCTCACCGCCCATATCCATATCTAAACTAGACATAAATTCTGTAATGATACGCTGGGCTTTAACTATATTAACGTGAGACTGCTCAATATCTTTGTTTGCTATGTGAACTTTCGCCTGATTCAAAAACCTGATAGCTCCGTCATAGAGCATTATTAATATCTGCTCTGGGCTAGCAGTTTGAACTTGAGCCTTTTTATACTGGTTTAAATACGGATTCATAATCTCCTTTTCCCCACAGGATTAGTAAGATCATTCAATTAAGAATGTAAAGAAATATTAACTATAACTTGTATCGTCATAATTTCATTAAAACTTTAGAACTTTTTCCAGCTTTTTTAAAAAATCATCCATTTAGATGAGACACTCTCTAAGCTTTGTTGTCTACAAAAAGTCCAGATCTGTATCTCAATTTAGAAACAAGATCTATAAGATCCTTAGGGGGTATTGCCTGTATGAGATCACCAGTTTTAAGATCTACAAGCTCTACAAGTTCAGTATACCTGTTAAACTTAAGGGTATATCCAATAGACTTATCACTTACACCTTCACTTGTATTACGATAAAGGCTTGTTGTTCCATCTAACTCCTCTTTATAAAGATTATCCTGGCTATCTTGATCTTCGTTATCATCTTCTTGAGAATCTTTTCCAGACTCATCTTCATCGTTTGCTTTTTTAATCATTTCATTCTGCTCAACCCTTGATTCAAAAGCTCCTAGAGTATGAGCTTCTGCAAGATGTTGATTAGGCATAAGAGGTCCTGGATTTGATATACCTTCTAATGGCATAGATATTAATATTCCTTATTCAATTTAACCTCTAAATATTATTATAAATGGCATTTAGCAAAATTAACAGTCATTTTTGTAAGATCAAAAATAAGCTTAACATTAATTTTAAGTTGTATTCATAAATAAAAATACCAACAAAATAAAAAGAGCTGGTAAATTTACCAGCCTGTACAACCACCATCATTTCACTCACAAAATTATCGGTTTAAAGAATTTATCAAGCCCAGTGATATCGATGCCATGTTATTATTAACCTGGGCCATCAAGGAAACATCAAATTGCTGTAGCAATGAATACCTCACATAATTCGATGTTTCCGTCGCTATATCTGTATCTCTTATCCTCGAGTTTGCAGCAGAAACGTTCATCGCTGCCGTACTCAAGTTATCTATTACACTATCTATACGATTCTGGAAAGCTCCTAAAGTTGACCTTCTGCTACTGAGTGTAGATATAGCACTGTCAACAGTAGTTAAAAAGCTAGTTGCAGCTGCAGCATCAGAAAGATCCACATTACCAGGAACCGTCAATCCAAGAGCCGTCGCACCCGCATCACCTAATGCACTGGCCACATCTAAAGAATCATTTGCAGTTGCATTAGGGCCTATTTGAAGCACAAAATTTGCCGGAGCATTTTCACTTAAAAGTTGTACTCCGCTAAACTGAGTCGATTCCGAAATTCTATCGATATCTTCTAGTCTCTGGTTTATTTCTGCATTTATAGCATCTCTTTCTGACGAACCAAGTGTATCATTACCAGCCTGTACTGTTAACTCTCTAATTCTTTGCAAATTCTCAGAAATTGTGGATGTAGCACCTTCAGCTACTGATAACATGCTATAACCATCCTGAGCGTTACGAATACTTTGTTCGTAACCTCTAATCTGTGTAATTAATGTTTCTGAAATACTTAATCCCGCTGCATCGTCTGAAGCTCTATTGATTCTATACCCTGTCGATAGTCTCTCCAATGATGTGCCCAATCGACGAGTGTTGGTCATAAGATTTCTATTCAACATCGACGATTGAATACTGCCAAAACTCAAAGCCATATTACATGGTCCTCCGATCGCTTAGTATGTTTCATGATTGATGGTGTACTTTGTGAGTTGTTAATCGTCCCTTAATAAAGATCAGCTGTCTAAACGGCTAAAAAGCAATAAAACCGCCCTATAATAAGATCATACTGACCTCACCTAGTATGTATTTTATATATCGTCAAAATGCTCATGAAAATTAAGTATTTCACAAATTGATTTTGCATTTCTTAATATTTGTTCTATATCAATTACGAAAAGAAGAAGTCTACTGGCTCTCTAAAACCTCTCATAGCAAGCTATTTCAGGAATTATCATTAAAAATTGTCAGGCCTTTTTAAAATAAAGGCCTGACAATTTTTAAACTTATTTATTAATAAATCCCTGAAAATATATTCTTATTCAAACAAATTTTTCTTTTGAATAGCTTTTTTAGGATATTTTTTAATTTTTAAAAGATTTTCTGAGCGTTGTGTCCATTCATCTTTCTGTTGCTTATCGACATAGGCACAATATCCCCCGGCTGCAACGAGGACAAGTATCATTATTAATGCTATAAGCCATTTTTTTACCATAAATAACACTTATGAAGTTTAATGTCTCCATTATTATTATAATTTATTACAACAAATTTTATAATCGTTATTTTGGAGTATATTAGTTAGTCAGTAATAAGCAAATATAACCAATTAGATTCGATTTTTTGATCCGGAATTGCAGGATCAAACTTGGCACATCCCTCATAAAAAGCTTTAACACTATAATTATCCGGAGCAATTCTATAACCAGTAGCGTCTATAACTCTTCTGGTAAGACTAAAAGTTCTCTTATAAGCTCTACCCGGAGGTATAATAACCCAATCATCTTCTGTTATTTTATCAGCTTTAACCAATTTTGGATTAAACTCTAACTTCTTTCCACTGGAGCTTCTGATATCAAGTTTTATTAAAGATTCATAAAAGTTATATATGCATAATTTTTGAGGTTGTATTGAACTGTTTTTAAATATTAAATCAATCATTACAGGGCTAGTATTGCGACATATACCATCTCTTATATGAAGGTCTAAAGACAATTCTGATTTTTTAGTCGGTTCTGAAGGCTTTTCATCAGGGCGAACAGTATCAACCTGAGCATATAAAGCTAAGGGTAACATTAATAATGCAACAAATATTACTATTAAAAGAAATCTATACTGCTGCTTTAACATATTTCTTTGATATAACAACAATGTCGTTTAATTTACACCCAATATCTCTTGAAACGCAAAGGCATTTAGCCCTTAACAAAAATACAATATTATAGTCTTCATCTCCCAGTGTTTCATAATTACCCTGACCTTTAGAAATTATCAGATCAGCAGAGTCAAACTCTTTTTTAAATTCAAGACTGCACTCCTGTAAATATGTTCCCGGAACATCAGTTCCATTATCAATAACTTTAACTATATCTGTCAAACCTACATATTCAGCATCTTCATAGTTTGCATCATTTATAATAGGATATTTTCTAACAGCATATATTATTTTTTTGGGCATAATATACTCAATAAAAACCCTGTCAAAAACTATCTCACCTGTATTATCAGCAATATAAAGAATTTTTTTCGCTTTATCAATGTTTTCTTTAAGATAGTCAATATGGTTAATAACCGGGTTTTGTTCCAGCACTTCTTTAACAGATTTTTTCAAATCAAAATCCTGAGTTGTGGGCATATGACCAAAATCAATTATATTACCTGCAATAGCAATTTTTACAGCTGTTTCAAAGGGCCTGGCTGAATCTTCTATAAGACGTTTTAAATCATCATACAGGTCTAAAGCCTCATTATTAAATCTATCTTTAACAACCTTGTATGGATCATAATTGCCTGTCATTTTTTTGATAATTCTATGAAGTCTTGAAGCTACCACAGGAGGAGGAGTACTCATTTCTAAATTAAGAATTTCTTGCATTGCTTGTTTTAATATTTCCCCATGAAGTTTTTCATTTTCAGGTGAACTCATCCGGGAAACATCCAGAGTTTGCTTTATAAAGCACGGTATACAGTCATAAAAAGTTTCCAATTAATTTCTCCTGATTTGTAAACTTCTACTACATCTTATGTAAAATAATCTTCAAAAACAAAGTAATTAAATTTTTTCCATGATATATTTACCTCCAACGTTGGGATTTATTATACTGTTTCTACTGATTTTGGGTAAAACCAAATTAATACTTTATTATCAAAAAATGTAAATATTTGTATTAATTTAAATATACTTAGTGTCAACTTTACTTTTTCATTAGTTTTAACCCATAAAAGTATATTAAATAAGGGATTAATACACGTTAATTTAGAATATTTCACAACACACTAATATGATTCTTTTTTAAAGAGAGACAACCACTTATGTATTTAAATAGCGTATTATCAAAAGCTAATAACTATCAAGAAAAGCCCCTTAAACAAATGGGCTATCCTGCTCACAGGGCAAAGTCCTCTCAGGGTGATAGTGTAAGCTTCAAAGGGGTTCCAGTAACCAAAATATTAACGGCTTTAGAAAATAATCCTATTCTTTCTTTGGCAACTATTGACGTATTGGGTATGATTACCCCAAGAACGTTGATTGAGCTGAACAGAAATAAAAAGGAACTAGGCCATCTCAACTGGGATGCTGGTCGTGAAATGTTAACCAATCAATCATTGGCCAGTGTTGGCTTATACTTAGGGCCTGGTTACGTCTTTAACAAGGTGGGTCAAAAATTACTGGATAGTAAGCTTAACCCATTAGGCGTAAATACTAAAGCCTTTACAAACTTTGATACATTAAAAGCAATCGAGTTAAAAGTTCAGGATATTCTTAAAACCCAGGCACTTGCTGGTAATAAGACCATTTCTGTTAATGAACTAAGAAAAATGGTTGCAAAAGGTTTGCTAGAAGATGTTAGAGCTTATTCAAGCGTTGCTGATAAACCTTTAAAACTTTCTGCTGATTTGATTGATGATGTAGTAAGAGAAGTTGGTAACACATTTAAACACGCCAACATAGATAAAACAGCATCACAATTTGCCAGATCTCAGCTGAGAAGCGAATTTAAAACTGCATTTGAAGCAGCCAAGGGCACACTTCTTAAAGAAGCTGCTGCTAAGGGCATCGCCAACCCTGACATGGCAGCATTAACAAAAGAAGCTGCTAAATTAGCTAAAGAATCCTTAAAAGGACTGACGCAGACAACTGAAACAGCAGTTAAAAAATCTCTTATGGCCAACAGAGAAAAAGGCGTCACTGCCTTTATTAATAAATTATTACCTAAAATGACCAAACACCTTAAAGAAACTGAAGTTACTCTAGCTGTTAAAGGAGCTAAACCAATCACCACAAATGCTGGTATAGTTGTCAGAGATGTATTTACAGCCACTGATGACGTAATAGCCAAAGCTGCTAAAGGTGTAGACAACATTGGCATAGATAAAATGCGCGGTGAAGTAGATAAAATAATTAAATCTACCAGAACACTCAAAATTGCAAAAGTAGTATTACCTTTTGTCTTAGTACTTGCTTTCTTAATGTTACTACCAAAATTCGTTGTCTGGATGACTAAAAAAATCACCGGCAAAGAAGAATTCCCTGGGTTAGCTGGATTAAGCAAAGATAGCAAAGGCAACAGTGATAAAGTAGCATTCTCAAGCACTGAAAACAAGGCCCAACCAGCTGCAAACACTGCAACACAACCTTTACCTGTGCCTGTGAGTACCAATGTTAACAATGCTCCACAGGCAACTAATCTTCCTAATAAAACGCCAACGGGCTGGGAAGAATTCTTAAGGAGGTATGAAAGATGAGTATAATTAATGGATTAGTACACGCTGTAGATTTCAGCACATCTTTACCTTCTACAAATATGATGAAGGGGCTTTATGCCGGAACAGTAGGAGCAAGAATTGGTGCAGCCAGAAGCAAAGAAGAGCTTAGAGAAGTTGCTACAAGAGACATACCTGGCTGGGTTACATTCTTCTATGGTGCATCTGTAATTCAAAACGTTGTAGGTTATGTTTTAGATAAATTAACACCAAGCTCCGCCAATGGAGTATCACTAATAAAAGGACCAGGGTCTCAAAAAAGCTTCTTAAGCATGTTGAATCCTTTAACAAAATACAGAGTCCGCTCATTCGACGATCTAAAAGCTTTAAAAGATACTATAGATCCTAAAAACTATAAAGACCTGATGCGCAATAAGTCTACTGTATTTGTTATAGGTATGGCTGTCGCAATAGCAATACTTGGTCTATTCATACCATGGTTAAATGTTCAAATTACACGTAAACAAATGCTCAACCAGGAGCAAGGAAAAAAAGACAACAGTACTATGAAGTTTTCACCAGCACTTAATATGACTCCTGATCCAGGCTTTAGGCCAACATTAAATAAAGTTATATAGAATTTTTAAATAAATATTTACTAAATTGAAACCTGATAAAGGTTTCTTTTTAGTCTCAGAAGAGCACAAATCAGCCACACATAATGCTCATAGATTTCTGTCATTCACCTATAGCATTCCTGGAAGGCAATTATAGATTTAAGGAAATATAAAGGTGGGTATTTTAACCGTTTCGATGGGGAACATCCTGCAGCAAATTTAAGCAATATAATGTTTCTTTTCGTGTATTGGTATAACATATCTTATTACATGCTAGAATGAAGCTTAAAATTAGTTTAATCTGGTTAACTTATCATGACTGACTCAGAAAATTCTTATAATACAGACTTAAAAACTTATTTTAAAATCATATACAACACACTTCTTTTTCCTACAAAGACTTTCAAAAACCTGGATCTTAATTGTTTCCAGCTAATATGCTATCTAATATTAAGTGCCTGGTTTTATGCCATATTCGCTAACATTTTAAAAACCTTTTCAGCTTTTATTTTTTTACTTTTTTCTCCAATATCTGTCATACCCCACACATTCTTTATAGCTTTAACAATATTTTTAATCTTCAGTAAGCTATATAAATCTAATGTTTCATTTAAAATATGTTTTAAAACAGCTTCATACTTAATGATTGCATTATTACCTATAATGTCATTAAGCTGTTTACCAATACGTGACTCATTAATAATTGTGCTGGTTAAATCATTACCGTTTATATATTTTATTATGATTATGTATAGTGCAACATCCGTGGTCTTTAAAGATTTATCACCAGGCAAAGTATTTCGTGGAAATGTTTTAGCTAACCTATTAATATTTTTTATAAGTACAGTAGTCTTTAGTATCAATATGCTAATATTGCTTATTATCTGTGAGAAATTGCTACACTTTAACTACGTATGGCATTATCACTATTATTAAGCTCTTCTTAGAACCTCAACAGGATCTAATCTTGAAGCATAATAAGCAGGTACAATACTCGACAAACATACCATTACAATAGCGCAAAGAGATGTTATTACCACATCAGAATATTTTAATTCAACTGGTATACTTTCAACCTGATAAACATCCATAGGCAAGTTTAATGGGAAGTTAGCTATATATGCTACAACTCCTAATGCTATTAATAAACCTAACACTGAACCTATCAAAGCTATTAAAAGCCCCTCTAATACGAATGTAAATAATACATGCCTGCTTGTAAACCCAATAGAAGAAAGTATGGCTATTTGTTCTTGCTGAGAAACTATCTGTATAAACTGAGAATTAGCAATAGCGACTGAAGCAGCTACTACTAATAGTAATAGCACAATAAATATCACCTTTTTTTCTACAGCTATTGCATCTATAAGGCTTTTATTATCATCTTGCCAGTTGCTAGTTATTATACCTGGGTTCAGGGCTGAAATTTTCTCAGCAAATAATTTTGACTCCATAGGTTTTTTAAGCCATAAAGCTCTAAAAGTATTAACATCTGCTGCTATACCTTCTCCTTCTTCAGGTGTTAAATATTCAATATCTTTATATGGTGCTATAATAACGTTTGAATCAAAGTCATAAAGGCCAACTTTAAAAATGCCACTAACCTTAAACTCTGTTGATACAGCAGGGCCTGTCAATATCTTTACTGTATCTCCTACTGATAAATTACAGGTTTCTGCCAATTTATTACCTATAATTGCTTCTCCAGAAACTGGGAATTTACCTAATTCTAATATATCCTTTCCGCCAAATAAATCTGGTATTTTATCAGGATATGTCCCTCTTAATAGAACCCCTTGAACCTGATTATTATCAGGGTTTATTGATAATGACTGAACTTGAGCAATATTAATATCATTACTAATCAGATCTTTTTGTGGTATTTTCAAGTTATTATAATCTCCAATCATCGTAACATGTGGAGACGCAACTATTAACTTATCAATTAATGTTTTTTCAAAGCCATTTGAAAGAGATAAAGCAATAATAAGAACTGATACACAAAGAGATACAACCAGAAAAGATATTGTATTCTGAAATTTTCTTGATTTAAACCTGCAAAACACTAAATATAAAATTGAGTTCAATTATAAACACCAACTATTATTCGCACTTAAATTATTATACTGTCCATGTCAACAAATTGATAAGTTGTTTAGTTATAAGCATTACAGAGACAAGCATAGCAGCAAAATTAGTTACTATTGTAGTAAACAATTGAACCACACTAGAAAAAAGTATATTAGACAAAAATACAGCTTTATTAATTTTATTTTACAAATGAATCATGTTTATAGTACATTTATAGAGATGCGTTAGTTACTAGAATAATTAAAGGTAAGGGCTATGGTAAATAAGCTAATCACTGAAGACACAAAGCTCTTCATGACAGGGAACGAAACGGTAGCCTATGCAGCAGTAGCTGCTCAGGCAGACATTATGTACGGCTACCCTATTACTCCTCAAAACGAAGTAATGCACACATGGGCAAAATTACTTCCTAAAACCGGCGCTTTATTCTTACAAACAGAAGATGAAATTTCTGCTGGTTTCGCAACCCTGGGCGGTGTTGTTGCAGGTAAAAGAGCATTTACAGCTACCGCTGGCCCAGGTCACGTTATAATGCAAGATGCCATGAGTATGGCAGAAATGATGAGACTACCCGCAGTATATGTTGTACTTGCCAGAGGTGGTCCAAGCACTGCTACAGTTATTTACAGTCAACAAGAAACAACTTTGGCAGTATTCGGTGGCAATGGTGAAGGTTTCAGAATTGTTTATTCAACCTGGAGCAACCAGGACTTATATGACTATACAATTAAATCATTCAACACTGCCTGGAAATATCGTTATCCAACTTATGTTTTAGCAGATGGTTATCAAGGCAAAATGAGAGAACCTGTTGTATGCTACGACCCTGCATCACGTGGCATCACAATGGTTCCTACAGATCCTTATGTCCGTGCTAAAGGAAGACCAGGCGTTGATAGACCTCCATGCCATATAAGAAATGCTTTCAGTGTTGAAGAAGAACTACTGGAAGCCATGGAAGACTATCAAAAAGATTTCGATAGAATCGCTCCAGAAATCGAAGAATATTATACTTACAAAGCAGACGATGCTGAAATTCTCGTTATAGCTCACGGTATAGTAGCAAGAAGCGTTGTTACAGCAGTTGATATCTTAAGAGAAGAAGGTATTAAAGTCGGTTTATTCCGTCCTGTTACTCTTAGACCTCTCGCTGTTAAACCTTTAAGAGAAGCCGTATCAAGGGCTAAACAAGTTCTGTTTACAGAGTCCGCTTTAGGACAATTAGCTAGAATCTGTTTAGAACAGATGTATGGCTTAACAACACCATACGATACATACTACAGACCTGGATATGGTATCGTTGGAGAAGATATTGTACAAAAAGTCAAACAAATGCAAAAAAATCTTGTTACAACATAATGTGACAAAAAAGGAGATCACAATGGTACAGATTTTAGATATACCTCCTAAACAGGCAGACGCTGTTAACTGTGAAATTGGTCCAAGCAAATTCTGCCCTGGTTGCGGACACGGTATAACTTTAAACACCTTAGGATTCGCTATTGACGAATTAGAATTAAAAGAAAGATCCGTTTTTGGTTGTGATATAGGCTGTAGCTTACTTGCATGGAATTTCATGTCAGTTGATTCTGTCCAAACACACCACGGCAGAACAACTCCAGTAATCTACGGTATTACCAGAGCAGTTCCAGGAACCGTTGGTATTGCTTATATGGGTGACGGCGGTGGTTATGCTATCGGCGCTCAACACCTGGTTAATGCTGCCACAAGAAATGAAAAAATGATGGTTTTACTGGTCAACAACACTAACTATGGTATGACAGGTGGCCAGATGGCACCTACAACTTTACCAGGACAAAAAACCGAAACCACACCTTACGGTCGTGATATTGAAGCTCATGGCAAGCCTTTCTTAGGGCCAGAAATGGTTGCTTCTATTACTGATGAAAAACTCAACTACGTAGCAAGAGGCTCCGTCAACAACCTAAGACAGCTTAAAACCTTTTTGAAAAGAGCACTGACTAATGTTGCTGATGGTAGAGGTTTTTCATTTGTTGAAGTACTTTCCTTATGTCCTCTTAACTGGAGAACTAACAACGTAGACACATGGGAAAGACTCAAAGAAATGGAATCATTCTACAAAGTTGGAGAACTTAAAGTACCAGAAGAAGTTAAAGGAGTAAAATAATGGCTCGCTCTAGAATAGCATTAGGCGGAGAAGGTGGGCAAGGCGTTCAGGCTATTGCTAAAATCCTTGTTGAAGCCGCTTATCTTGAAAATAAAAATGTTATCTATATTCCTAACTTTGGTATTGAGCAACGTGGCGGAGTTAGTATTGCTTTCTCTCAAATATCTGATGACCCCATTGGTGAAGCTAAATTTGCTAAAGGCGATATAGTAATCATGTTGTCAGATAGAGCCCTCGAACGCTGTGCTCAATATGTTGACCCAGACAAAAGTATCGTTATTTATGACACTTCCGTCTGTGAAACAAAACCAACATTCAAAGCTAAAGACATTATCGGCATTCCTGCTACCAAAATGGCTTTAGAAGACCTTAGCCCAAGGGTATTCAACATGATTATTCTTGGAGTTATCGTTAAAGCTACCGGCATCATCCAAGTAGATAGCTGTAAAAAAGCTATTGAAGATGCTTTTGGCAGCAAGTTTAAAGATAAGCCTGAACTGAGAGAACTTAACTTCAAAGCTCTTGAAGAAGGCATGAACCTTATTAAATCACCAGCTCAAGTATAATTTCCCAGGGAGGAATATATAATGACTGTTAAATTGCAACATAAAGGCATGGTTTTCAAAGGCTGTGGAAAAAACAATGAAGCCACTTACTATCTATACACATCAATGTGTAAAGGTTGCGGCCTTTGTATAATTAAATGCCCTGTTAACGCTAAAGGCGAAAAATGCTTACAGTGGTCTAAAGAAGTTGGTATCTACGCTACTCCTGCTGTAGAACCTAACCCAGATCTCTGTGTTGCTTGCGGAATGTGTGAAACAATATGTCCTGATAGAGCTATCAGGATTGAAAAATAATTATTTTATTTTGCATCTAGGGGGGCTTTTAAAAAGCCCCTCTATTGCATTTTTATCTATATTTTTTTGTTCACAAATCACTCTGATTAGATCTAATTTAAATATTTTTAGAGTAAAATATACATGCAATAATACACTTTAGTAAACTCTTATGTCGGAAAATAAAAATATAAAACTTGAATTAGATTCAGAAACAATCAAAAATATAGCCACTTTTTGTGAGCTATCTGGCCTTGAAATTCCCGAAGTAATTACAAGTGAATTTATTGAACGCTCTTCTGGAAGAGTAAAAGAAGTGTTGATTAAACTTAAAGAACAAATAGGAAAACTCAAAGAACAAGCTGACGATAGTGAAAAGAAAATAGAAGAATTAAAAACTCAAAAAGCTGATTTAAAACACAAATTACAGGATTCTAAAACTACCGGATCCTCGGAAGATTCTAAAGAAGATACAAAAGATGAAAATAAAAAACAAAGACCGACAAAAAGCTCCGAAGAGGATGACGAGAAAAACTCTAAGCCAAGAGAGGTTAAAGGAAATATTAACTCTATACTTATTATTGCTAATATTGGCCTAATAATGCACCAGTTGAAAATCTTGTTCCAGAAATTTGGATGTCAGGTTACATCTGTTAAAAGTTACTCCGAAGCTATTGCAGAACTGAAAGAAAAAGAATATGACTGCATTCTTTTTGACATGCAATCTGTAGCCGAACATGACCTTATGCTAGTTGAAGCTTTAAGAAAAGCTACCGAAATATGTCATACTGATACAGTTATTGTTACTTTAATATTACCTATTAAAGATAAGAAATCTCTCAAAAAAATAAAGACAAGAGGTGCTGATATAATTATACAGAAGCATGAATCCTGGCATATGAATATACTTAAAGAACTAAAGATCGCAGAATAAACCGAAACTATGTCAATAAAATCTGAAAATATACTGGACCTAGCTAAATCCAGAAAAAAAGAAATTGTTACTATAGCTATATGTATTGCTGTTCTACTTTCTATCTATACATTTGTCTTACCACCTCTAATTAACATTAATCAATACAAAAATAAAATTCTTGAACTTGCACAACTTGACAGAAGGATAGAAGGTAATGTAGAAATTGGTAAACTAGGGCTTGAATTACCTGTTACCGGTGGCATTGTTATTACTGTTGACTCTATAAAAGCTACACATAAAGATGGGAAACACCTGTTTTATGCAGATAACATAAAATGTAAGTTTGCTATTTTACCTTTGCTTTTCAAAGATATTGTTATTAAAAATTTAAAAGCTGATAATTTAAAACTTTATACCGTTAGAGAACAGGAAATAAAACTTGATCTGGAAGATATTATTAAACCACCGCTTCCAGAAGATAAATATTTCATAAAGTTTAGAGGCTCTAAGGCTTTCATAAAAAACTATTCCATTCAGGTAATCGATAAAGTTATATCTCCTCAATACAAACTAAACCTTAAAGGAGAATATATAAAGATCACTAATTACACTGAAAACAAAAAGCTTAAAGTTCAATTAAAAGGTATACTCAATAACGAAACAATATATGACCTTGATACCTACATAAGTATACCAGTCAAGAAAGACCTCTTCTCCAATGGATTCTACTTAAAAGGCTATCTTCAAAATCTGAACCTTGAAACATTTGTACCATACCTGACATACAAAGACTTAAAAGGGAAATTTGATACCGAATTCAACTTTAAAATTAAAAATAAAAGGCTGGAAATATTTAATAAACTAAACGTAAAAGAGCCTCTAATATTTCCAGAGCTAAAAATAAACGCTAAAAATGGAAACCTGGAACTAAAAACAAATATAGCCAATAATAAAATAGACCTTTATAAACTAAAGTCAGATATCAACAACGTTCCTATTGAAGCAGAAGGAAGAATAGACAAATGGCAAAAAGATAACCCCAATTTTGATCTTAAAGTAAACTCCAATAACTTCAATATAGACAGGTTCTATTCACTTATACCCTATTTACCAGAAACGAAACTTTTTATAGACAAAATAAATGAATGCAAAATAAAAGGTAAAACAAAAGTTAATCTAGAAATAAAAGGTTCTCTAAAGAAACCTCTACTTTATGGTGATGTAAATTTATATTATTACTCAATTACACTGTCACCAGATATAGTAATAAGCCCTATTAACGGATCAATCAAATTCAATGGGTCAAAAGCAAGAGCTACAAATTGGCTTATACCGCTTACAAGCACTAACCTGTTACAAATAAACGGTAATATTGACTTTCTAAAAAGAGAATTTGAACATTTAAAAATATCTTCAACCCTTCTCGACCTTCAACAAATCAAATCAATATTGACAACTGCCGATGATTTCTTTGACCAGAGAATTATATTCCTAGATAGAACATCTCTGAAAGGTCACGTTAAATTTAATGTGGATCTGTTAGGTGATTTCTTTAAGCCTGACATCAAAGGCAACCTTTTTATAAACGCCAGCAACATAGTGTTACGTGGATTCGATAACCCTATAAACGAAATTAAAGGCAATATTGCTTTTGACAATGCTAATATAGATTCCAGAGATATTAATGTATCTCTTGGCAATAACAGCAATATAAGCATCAAAGGCATTTATGATTTTCATGATCAAAAATTTAAAGGAATAAATATATTTTCAGAAAAACTTCGATTAAATCAACTTCAAGATATGCTTTTTGCAGCCCTAATAGACCTGAGAATTTCTATCAAAGAGCTTGAAAAATTTCAACTAACAGGCTTTACAACGGCAGATATCAATTTAAAAGGCACGATTGAAAACCCTGAACTATATGGCCAGGCAATTTTATCTAATGCTAAAATACTTGATAACTCAACAAAAATCGCTGTTGAAAACATTAACGGTCAAATTAGCTTCAATAAACTAATAAACTTAAACAATTTAAATGCAACAATAGCTAACAACTCAATCAAAATATCAGGTGTAGGTTCTTTAGACGGACAAGGAGAAATAAAAGTTGATTTACCAGGATTTAACCTTAAAGACATCAAAACACTTGCTTTAAAGTTAAATATATTTACACCTGAGGAAAAAGAGTTTGTAGAAACCGCAAAATTCTCCGGAAAAGTAAATGGTAACATAGGTCTTGTATTGAAAAACAATAACATTATACCTTCAGCACATATCAACCTTGAGAAAACCCATGTTATACACCCTTTGCTTCATGACGATATTGCAGTAGAAAAAGGCATAATTGAACTCGCAAATCAGAATATTAAAATAAGAGATTTAACCGTCTTAACCAGTGGTTCAACTTTCGTTATATCAGGTAGCATGGAAGATTTAGCAAATCTTAATCCTAACTATGCTTTTGAAGCAAAAAGCAAAAATATTACTTATGACCTGATGAAAAATGTAAGCTCGCATCCATTTGCCCCTAAAGGCCTTAAAGAACTCATAACAAGCATCAAGGGAACCTCCGGAAAAGCAAGCCTGGATATAAAAACAAAAAATGAACAGTTTGATATTAACGTTGATTTAAACGATTTTGCAATTCAAGCAATTCAGTTAGATAAACCTATCAAAGATATTTCAGGACACATTCAATTAAGTAACCATTTAATATCACTTAAAAACTTAAATATAGCCTATGGAGATTCCAACATTTTAATAGATGGTGGATTTAAGAATCTTACAAAACCCAATCCTTACATTGATATAAAAATTAATGGAAAGCTATCACCCCTTAGTTTTAACGAATTTTACACCCAGGAAGTGCAAAATAATCTCGTTTTCTCTGAACCAATAGACTTTAACGGTCATGCAAAAGGTAATATGAAAGACTGGGACATTCAATTCGAGTCTAACATACCTGAAAATGCTAAAATAGAACTAAAAGGAATGTTTCAGAAACCAGCAAATATTCCTATTAAATTACTAGTCGATGGCAAAGGTACCACAAAATATATCGATATTGATAGAATCCTCTTTCAGGTAGGAAATAGTATTTTTAATGCTAATGGTTTTTTAGAATATTCTGAGGAAGATTTTATAGTAATTGATAATTTAAAAATTCAGATACCCGAAATTAACCTGGATGAAATAAATCAGTTTCTAGCCAAAGGATTACTTACTGATAATCTGACAGGAAAAATTCAAAGTGACTTAACTATCTCAGGTACAGCTTTTAACCCTGATATTTATGGTTTTATTAACTTCTTAAAAGTTAGTTTGCCTGTCTTCAAAACCAAAGATATAAGTTTTAACATTGATATTGAGGGAGAAAAAGCTAATATTAAAGATGCTTACTTAAATGTTAACGGAATTATATTTGAAATAAGCACTCATATAAACAATTTCAAAAAATTCCCCATTGAACTAAGCAACCTGCAAATACACAGCCCTTCATTAAGCCTTACAAACCTTCTGGATTCCATTTCAGAGAAAACTAAAGATGTTGAATTTGATACACTGCCAATTATGATCAAAAACGGATATCTATCAATAGACGACGCTATTATAGACAAACTAATTACCTCTAACCTGAGTGGAAACATAGCATTATGCTCTGATGGACTTTTTCAGCTAAATAACATAGAGCTAAATACAGCAGGAGGTTCAGCAACAGGAAGTTTATACGTAAACCTACTGGAAGATACACTTGGTGCACAGCTTCAAATTGCAGGGGTAAAAGCTAATGCTGCTGCAACAGTGCTATTAGATTTACCAAACGAGATTTTTGGAGATCTATATACTACAGTGGTATTCAATTCCAGAGGTAATAACTATGATCAGATTTTAGCAAACGCCGAAGGACAGGCAAGCTTAATTATAAATGATGGCAGTTTTTCTAGATTAGGAACTATGGAGCACTTATTAAGAGCAAGCAATATTATAGGGGGAGGCGTAACAGGTCTCAATCTTAATAACATCATTGCCTCAATTGTACCCATGCATACAGGTAAATTTGAACAACTCACAGGCGATTTTAATGTAAAAGAAGGTATTTTACACACAGATAACTTAATAACAAGGGGTAAAAATCTGAGCTTAGAGATATCAGGAGAATATAACATCTATACAGAAGATGCTGACCTTAATATTAAAGGCAATCTATCCAGAAATGTGTCGGGCCTATTAGGCCCATTAGGCAACCTCAATATTGATACCCTGACAGACTTTATACCAGGGCTGGGCTTTATACCTGGTTTAGGCAGAGAGAAAAAACGATTGGGCTTATTAGATTTTATACCCGGATTAAGTTTTATACCGGGATTCGGAGGGCCAAAAAGTGATAAAGTACGCAAATTTGCTGTTGAACTTCAAGGTAAAATCTACAAACTTTCCTCAGTCAAAAACTTCCGCTGGACAAGGTAACACCTTTAATCACTATAACCTTTTCCCAGAAAACCTAAAACAAAACGTGTTGTTATAAAATTCTATTTATTTTCTTCTGAAGAAGTTTTCGAAGCTATATATGCTGTTACTTTCTTTAATTCTGTAACTATAGCTTTAAGTTTAATATCTATCATTAAAATTACACACATTATAAAAACAACAAATGCAATAAGAGCAACTATCATAAACGGAACTAAGATTATTTCCAAATTTTTTCCCTCCAACAAAACTTTATCCTAATTACTTATTTTATTGGCACTATGTTCTTTGCACAAGTTTTTTACAGATCCTATACCTGAATCTAGCTTATCAACTTTATCAGTATAAAAAACAAAGGCTAACCAGCCAAATAAAGCTAAAAACAGGTTTATAATTAGAAAAAACAATATTGAATATGTAATAGCCTGCTCAGAAACAATACCCACATAAGAAAACATAAATATTAAGGTTGATTCTCTGGTTCCCATATTTGAAATAGATATAGGAAGTATAGACAAAGCCGAGAAAACAACAACACATAATATTAGGTAAAACATATCTATCTGTAAATTCATTGCAACAGCTAATAATATACATTGTATAAAGAATAAAATATATATTATAACTGTCAGCAAAACAGGAACAGTGCTTTTAAGGTTTAAAAAGCATTTAATAGCATCAAAAAAATTCCTGGCCCAGGAAATAAATTTTTCTCTCATATTCCAATAATTAGGCACAAAGCGTGCAAGAGTCAGCGTTACATCAGGTACAAACAAAAATATAGGGATCAAGAACATACATATAACAAGGAATACTTTAATACTTATGTATTGACCCCACACAGCAGAAAAAAATATACCTATTACACCAAGAATTAAAACAAAATAAGAGTCAAGAACTCTATCAAAAATTACTCCTGAAGTAGCTACAGCTGAATTAATGTTAAGATATTTCATAACATAATGAACCCTTGAAAGTTCCCCAACTCTGGCCGGAGTAATATTACCAAAATACAGACTTCTCAAATAAGACCAGAAAGATTCTGCAAAGCCAAAGGAATAGTTTTGTATTTCTAATAATTTTACCCATCTAAAAGATCTTAAGATTATAACCAGAAGGTTAAGCATAGCAGCAAATGACAATATATACCAATCAGCATGCAAAAGAGACTGCCAAACGTCAGCTATATTTATCTTGGTAAGAATAATTACAAATAACAATATTCCAATCAGGCGTAAATATTTTTTCATTGTTTTAATAAATCTCTACTAAAACTTTCATGGAATAGTTTAACTAATAAACAATAAAATAGGAAACAGATTAATAAAGTATAAAAACTCGAATTAGCAAACCGAAAAATGCACCTGCCAGAGCAAAAATAGGGCTAATTATACAAAGACTAATAAAACTTCTTGTAAAGAACATTTTTAAAAATAACTATAAAATAGTTTTTTTTCCTAAATAATGGCAGGTATAATCAAAATAGTATTAAATAACTTATTAAAAAATTATGGACATAAAAGCTTTTTTACTACACTAATGCTACACTTTCGAGGATATTTTGAAGTATTTCATTCAAAAAGGTAACAAAGTGTTCCTGTAAGCATTTACATACTATAATAAACTAATAAGTTTTTTAGATAGGGAAATATATAGGATAAAATGGCTTACGACATTCAATCTACATCAATGCTAATTGGCTCAATATCAGGGGATAAAATAAAAATTATCTTTAATCCTAAATTGGAAAAGCTCTTCACGGGAGATAGTATAAAGATAGTCGATGAAGAGAAACAGGGTATTGTCGCACAAATATACCAGATAGAAAATTTAGACTTTGCAAGTGTAACAGATGAAGCACTTAAATCACAGATTGCTCATTTTAACTCTATTTCCAGCAACACTTATGAAGATGATATTAATTCATTACATGTTGCCACAGGGAAAATAAAACTTTCTATAATAGGTAATAAGTGGATTAACTGGAGAGGCAACCTTCCATCAATGGCAGATTTTGTTGATGTAGTACCTCCTACAGAGATCATTTCTCATACTATTGGGTCATCGCCCTTAAACCCTATAAATTTAGGTCATTTTGTAAGTCATTATACAGTTCCACTGGTTGCTGAAGCCAGTTTATTAGAGACAACGAGCTTAATAGTAGGAGACAGATCAAAAGAAAAAGCTAATTTACTTAACATAATTCAAAGCGAACTGGTCAACAAACAGGCTAAGGTTCTTGTTATAGACCCAAAGGGAGCTTATCATAATTTAAAAGATGCCAAGGTTCTTGAAGCCGGTAAAAACTTTAAGCTATCCCTTATTGAATATGGCATTCAAACTTTAGGGGCATTAATTTCCGGACAGATTGAAGCTAATCTAAAGCATAAGATAGAGTCTCTCTATGTTCAACTAACAAACAGAGCTTTATCTATGACTAAAGAGTTTTTACCTCTAAATTTGCTAAGAGAACTCCTTGAAAAAGAAATGCAAACACCTGAAGGTCAAAAAAGAATACCTGAGTTAGGAACCCTCAGAAATAGAATTATAGCGATAAATAAGCTTGGTATATTTGCCAACACGCCTGATGAACTTTGTGATATCGGTACAACATTTAATAACAGAGGGTTGATAGTTTTAGATATTTCTAATATACCACTATTCTGGCAAAAAGTTTTCTTAAATAGCTCTATAAAAGATTTATCCACTTATGATGGATGTGCTTTTGTTTTCTATGAAGATATTAGCAAATACATTGATCAAGAAATGGCTATTGATTTACTTTATAAAACAAAAAATCATGGTTTAAACAGCATATTCATAACAAACTATGAAGATGAAATACCTGTAGAAATAATTAAACAAGCTGAAAACCTTTTTATGTTTTCTACTGACAACCTTGATGGAAACAATAAGTTTTATAGCAACCTTAAAGCAGATAAAACTTTATTAAATATGCTCTTAAAACGCCAACCTGAAAATACTGTGCTTATTCACGGAGATATTTCTAACAGTTATCCCATACTGGTTGAATTACATGACAGTAATTTAAGTTCTTTAAGAAGCAGACATTTTGGGTCAATTAAGAAATATGTATCCGAATATGGTGAGATAATATATTCTTATAAATCTCTTCATAGTTCTGGAATTGATCAAAAAATGGATATAGCAGAAGGTGGATTTCATCAACAGATGGGCCTGGGAGAAATTGAAATACCCGAAACTATAGCTCAAGCCGAGCAAGAAGCTTTCGAAGATTACTCCGGATATACATCTTTAGACCTGGATCAATATGCACCTTCAACCCTGCAACAATCGTCCTTTATGGAAAAATATCAAAATATTTCTGAAGAGTATGAAGAAGAGCTACTGGCAACACATTCATCCTTAGATGATGATGAATTGGATGGTTTTGATATACAAATTCATCCACAACCAGTTCAGACACAATATTCTGAGACCCTGGCTCATCATATTCCTGATGATGAGTTTATGCCACAACAAAGGCAACAACAACCCTCTCAGCAACATTATCAGGAATCCATAGTCCATCATATTTCAGATGAAGAGTTTATACCACAACATATGCAACAACCGCAACCTCCTCAGCATCAACAACAGAGAATGCCACTACCACAGCAGCAACAGCAACATTATCAGGAATCCATAGTCCATCATATTCCAGATGACGAATTTATGCCACAACAAAGGCAACAACAACATTATCAGGAATCTATTGTCCATCATATTCCAGATGATGAATTTATTCCACAACAAATCCAACAGCAAAGGCCGCCTCAGGGGCAACAGAGAACGCCTCAACAGCCTCAACAAAGGCAGCAGACTTCACAACAACATTATCAGGAATCTATTGTCCATCATATTCCAGATGATGAATTCATGCCACAACAAATCCAAATACAAGGGCCTCCTCCAGCACAACAAAGGATGCCTCAACATCCTCAGCAACGTCAACCGCAACAAATGCAACAGCATTCTCAAGAATCTATAGCTCATCATATTCCTGACGATGAATTTATGCCTCAACAAATGAGACAACAAGCACATCCTCAACAGCAACAACAAAGGATGCCACAACAGCCTCAGCAACGTCAGCCACAACAGATGCCACAACATTCTCAAGATCATATGACACACCATCTTTCTGATGATGAGTTTATGAACCAGCAACAAAGAAGGCCCCAGCCCCAACAGCAGCAAAAAAAGCATTATCAGGAATCTATTGTCCATCACATCCCTGATGATGAGTTCATGCCACAACAAATGCAACCACAAACACCTTATAATAAACAACAGCAACAGCCAGAACCATACCCCATGCACAAATCAGCCTCACAGTCACATGCTCGCATAAGACCTGAATCCATACCAGATCAATTAGAAGACATACCTGTGTATGCTTCTCCTAACTTAGGTGCAGAAGATATTGATTTTCAGGAAGGCGATCGTGTTCATCATGAACGTTACGGAATTGGAATTATTAACCGTATAATTACAACTGGAGACAAAAAGCTTTGTTCAATTCAGTTTCAGGATTTTGGAAGAAGACTTCTTGATCCTAAACGAGGATTGACAAAACTGGGTGACTAAAATAGAAACTTATTAATTATAAAATCAAACAAATATACTGATCCTTGAAAGTAATCTATAGATTCCAAATTATAGAGGCCAGGTGTTTTTGCCTGCTGCGCATGCAAAAACACCTTAGAGTAATTTAAAACCATATATCGTTTACTTTCGTGTATTGGTATAAGTAGCTTAACTGTTGCTTGTGTTAGCTAGCCATTGATTCATAATAACTATTAGTAACCAATAATTCTTTTGAGCATACTATTTCTGAAATAATAAAGTCGGCCATCCAGCGTTCACTAGATTTATTTTTATATACAGAAACTAAAGGCTCGATAGAATCCGATCCAATTCTGATAAGAGCCATTGCAGCATGGCTCCTTACTTTATTGTTAGTATTTTCTAAAGCTTCTATTAGTTGATTAATAGCCTTTTTACCAATTTTAACCAAATCATTCTCAATATCAACACATAATTGGTGATCCGTAGTGTTTAAAGCTTTTAAAAGAAATAAAACATCGTCATTAGCGGAATTTTTTCTACCTGATATAAGGCTAGCTTTTTGAGTTATTGATTTTGTTCCTTTCGAGTCCCTTTTTAGAGACATAAATCATTACTCCAAAGAACTGTTCTATTTGTAATTTACACCAATTTGTAATTCTGGGCAATCTAATTGATAAAAGTTAGCAATAACAGACATTTGAGCGGTTAAAACTTTGTAACCTTACAAACTAGATTTTTATTGATCAGGCAGTCACCATAGTGCTATAGCTAAATTCAAACTCTTCTATGTCTAATTAAAAACATACTTGAATAAAACTTGCTATTTAAAAATAAAAACTATTGTAGAACCAAAATGAAAATGTCCTATTAGAACAAAGTAAAAATGTCCGGTTTTCAATAAAAAAAATTGGAGGATAAAAAATGAAACAAGGAGTTCTAATAGTGACAATACAAGAAGTAAACAAGTT
>JBFMGH010000645.1:0-3912 GCA_040752795.1 Cyanobacteriota bacterium | reverse complement strand
AATAATTCCGGGCAGAATAACAACCTTGGATCAATTCTTGATAATGAAAAAAAAGCTCTAGTAGCTAATATGGTCTTCCCTGGCAGCGGATATGTTTTAAATAACGAGATCCGCAAGGGTGTTATAATTTTGCTTTTGTATCTGGCGTGGCTTTGTGTTGATGTTTTTTTGATTGTTTCAATTTTTGGTTGCTGCATTGTATTACCTGTTGAAGTTGGTATAAGGTGGTTTATCTACAAAGAAATGACAGGAGACATTTTCTGCCCACATTGTAAGTTTAAAATTGCCAGAGATGCTGTATTCTGTTCTGCCTGTGGAAAAGATATAAATGAAAAGGAAATTAAACCTCTTACTAAATGCCCTAAGTGTGATAATGACGTCAATACCAGCGATCTATATTGTGACAAATGTGGCGAAAATCTTGTTTCTGACATTGAGTAAGATTATTGAATCTGTTATTAATAAAACTATTCTTTAATAAATACCCGCAAGTCTTTCAAGAATCTTTATATTTTTTTTCCAGCATAGTATAAGTTATTAATTGTAAAAAACTTGTTACCTTTACAACATCAACTATTACAAAAGTTGTTTCAGCCCTTTTACATGCAATAATTAAGAAAATTTAAAAAGATCTTTTTAAAATTTACAGGGAGAGACTAATTGTTAGGGGTTAAACCAAATACTAACAGTGTAGCCTATACAGGATCATTATTAAGATTGCAGGACGCCATACCAATAGTTGCAGGTGCTGGTGTACTTGGCCTTGCAGCTTACGATGTTCACAAAGCCCCTGAACACGAGAAAAAAGAACGGTTTCTTTCAAATCTTTTCCTGATTTCAGCTGGTGTCGTTTTATTTGGAGTGATATTTCACAAGTGGATTAAAGCGCATCCACTGATTAACAAGCTATTTAACAACTCAGAACACACTCTTGAGCATTTTGCTGCTCATACCTCTCCAGAAGGTGCTCATTTGTTGTCAAAATCTGCCGCATTAAGAGAAATAATTAAAAAATCTTCCGGCAAATCTGCCGCTGAAGTTCAAACATTAATTAGAAGAGTCATGCCATTAGAAGCAGAAAGAGTCATACCAGCACTATTTGGCAAAATAGGCGGGCAGGAAGCTGAATTACTGGCCAGTCGGGCTGAAGCCGAAATACCTGGATTAGTCAGGTCTTTACCGGCACTTAAAAATCTTTTAAATAAATCTGCAGGTAAAACTACTGCTGAAATTCAGGCTATAATTAGAAAAACTATGCCTGTTGAATCAGAAAGAATTATTGCTGGCCTATTCGGAAAAACAGGGGCTTATGAAGCAGAACTTTTTGCCAGCAGAGCTGAAGCTGAACTACCTTATCTGGCCAAAATTCTTCCGGCACTTGAGAGCAAAATACCTTTTCTTGAGTCTTCTGCAGAACGAATTGTGGCAGAAATGCTAGCCAGAAGATCAATATATTTTGCCGAATTAGGCAGAAAAACTTTCTATGCATGATCATTAATAGGTTTACTTTTTATTATTCATTAACCATTAAAGCTTTTTAATGAATTGGCCAACTTTCTTTATGCCTCCGCCAAGTTTTTTTCCTATGGTTTCAATGCCATTTCCAATACCTTTAATAAGATTCCCCGGTATATTAATTATTCTTTCAGCTATATTTCCTGTCAATCTAATAGCTCCACCAATAAGATCACCCAGCAATGGTATTTTTTCAAGCTTTTCTGCCACCCAATCATGTATTTTAGAAATACTTTCACCTACCCAGTTTATACCATCACCAATACTTTCTATTAAATTGTCTCCAATAAACTCAATTATTCCACCGACTAAAGAACCAGCAAAATCAATTACACTACCAGTTGCAATACCTATCAAACCATCTATTTTCAAACCAAGCGTAGCTATAAACCCTGCCACCTCAAACAATTCATCTATAACAGGTATCTCATCTGCAAAAGAGGTTAAGTTATCAAAACCTTTATCACATTTATTAGCTAATTGAAAAAAATAATTTTCTTCAATAAGATCACCTTTCTCTGTCTTAGAGGTATAGTTATTGCTGCTATGTAATACCTGATGCACTAATGGAATATTTATTTGTGTTGATCCTGTCATAATTAACACCTTGTAATATATATTTTTTTACTACCCCGGCGTTGAGTCTACTACCAGGCTTCAATAGCCAGCTTGCCGGTCATTGAAGCCTGCTTTTTTGTTTTCTACATTCATTCTGGAGGATTATTATATTTATATAAAAAATTTTTACGAACAATAATTTCTAGCAAGTTCTTATAGTATTTTATTATTCCAATAGTAAGATTTGATAATCTTGTTAAACTTCCTTTTCAATCTTTTTTAATTCTTTTTTAATTTCATCATTATCAGGGCTTATTTCCAGAACTTTCTTATAGTGCTTTTTTGCATTTTTATAGTCTTTTTTAAGCTGATAAACATCTCCTAAGTGCGTATGCGCCCTATAGCTATTAGGTTCAATTTTAATTGCTTTATTAAAATAATCCAGCGCTTTATCATAATTTTTTAAGCTTTTCTCTATACAACCATATCCAAGATAAGCATCATAATATTCCGGGTCAATAGAAATCATTTTATCCAGGCAATCTTTAGATTTATCATATTCATCAAGTAAATAATACATATGAGCTAGCGCATTTAAAACAGTTAAATTATCTGGTTCAATATCAATAGCCTTTTTATAATAATTAACAGCTTTTTTATAATCATCTTTTGACTTTTCTAGATTCCCTCTTGCTTTATAGACATCTCCATAAGCATAAAAAACATCAAAAGAACTATCATAATGGTCATCCATCTTATCAAGAGCACCAAGAGCATCATTATATTTATTCTGATAATAATAAGTATCAACAATACCTAACAATGCATCAAAATTTTTCGGTTCTCTGTATAATACTTTCTTATATGTTTCATGGGCATTTTCATATTGATTATCTTTTAAATATGAGTCTGCAAGATCTATCTTTGCATCTAAATACTCTGGGTTAATAGATATTGCCTTTTTAAATTTTTGTATCGATTTATCATATTGACCCAATCTGTTATAAGAAAGGCCTATATTATAATGATAAACCTTCTCTTCAGGATATATTTCAACGGCTTTTTCATAATTCTTTATAGCTTCATCATATTTCGCCATAGAAAATAACGTGTTTCCTAAATCATTATAAAGCAAAGAGTCAAAAGGTTTAAGCTTTATAGCTTTTTCATAATTATCTATGGCACTGTCATAATTGCCATTATTATTATATATTTCTGCAATATAATTATATACTTCCCAGTCATCCTGTTTAATTTTTTCTGCTTTCTCTAGATATTTTAAAGCTTTATTATAATCTTTATCATCAAAATAGGTTAAGCCAAGATTTTTATAAAATTGAAAGCTCATATCATTAGTGTTACAACAACAGGAAGAAATTATTCCAGCCATAAAAACAATTACAACAACTAAAAATATTTTTTTTAGCATTATATTAGTACCTTTAGCTTGCAGGTCCTTGTTTTTTAGATTTTAATAATTTATTTATCCTATCCAAATTAACTTTAGCATCTTTATAATCTGGCTTTAACTCTTTTGCTTCTTTAAACAATATTTGAGCATTTATTAAATCTCCCAGATTTTCTAACACAAGACCTAAATTATTATAAGCTTCTGCAAAACCGGGATTTATATCTATTGCCTTTTCATAACATCTTTTCGCCTGTGCAATATTACCATTAAGATAATGGATATTACCCAGATTATTATATGCTTTATAATTTGCCGGATCTATAATAATAGCTACCTGATTATAAGATAAAGCCTCTTTATAATTTTTAATTTTTGCATACTCAATGGCTATGTTATTGTGAGCTTCAATATGCTTTGGATCTAATGAT
>JBFMGH010000644.1:0-6762 GCA_040752795.1 Cyanobacteriota bacterium | reverse complement strand
ATTGAACCTGAAAATGCTGTAAAAATAACTATTAAAAATAATGATGGTACATTCGTTCTGGGCAAAGAAATTAATGGATGGCATGTTACTTTACCTAACAATATAAAAGTTTATGCTGACCAGAATTATGTTAGCACTATTTTTAATAATTTCTTTGGCAATAGTGCACAGGCTGTTGTTAAAGAAGAGTACGTTAATTTAAATGATTTGAATCTGAAAAATCCTATAATAGAAATGACCGTTGAAGGAAAAGATGGGAAAACCTCTGACATAATAGTTAGTGAAAAAATTCAAGGTGCAAAACTACATTATGTTTATAATAAATCTGTTAATAAGGCATATATTGTTAATTATGATAGAATTAGCAGAATTAATTTTAATGATCTTGAAATTAGAAACAAAGAATTAATTGATGTTAGATTTCCTGATGTTGCAAAAGTCATTATTATTGATGATGGTAAAGAATTTGAAATTAAGAAAAACAGAAGACAATTATGGGAATGCAAACAGCTTAAACTTGAAGAAATTGTTATTTCTCAATTCGTTGAAGATTTAACAACATATTTTGTTGATATTGCTACTTCTTTAGATATTGAAAAATCTGGTGAAGATTTTGGATTTGATAAACCATTAATGGAAATAATCGTTTATGACATAAATAAAATGCAAGATAAAGGTTATAAACCTTACTCTCTAAAAGTGGGTAAAAAGTCTAAAGAGGGTAAATATTTTATTCAAAAGAGCAATGACCCTTATCTTTATCTTATTAACGAGAACACTTACCAGATACTTAAAAGAAAAGGTGAAAAACCTGCTGAATAGTTACAACTTCTGAATCGTTATGTTGAATCTTTAAATTTTGATTAAAATTCAGTATAAAACTATATTAACAGACCTTTGCTACCTTATTTTTTGAGAATTTATACACTTATGCACAAGTCTTTAGAGTAAAAACACCCTAGAATAATTTAAAGTCATATATCGTTGACTTCCGTTGATTGGTATAATATTCAAACTCTTATAAACTGTTATCAAATGCTTTTTATATCTCAGGTAATTTTTTTTAACCCCCAGCATTATTTATTTTAATCTGAAACAATACAATTATTCAGAGATTTATATTGTAATTTTTATATTTCTAACTAGCAATAATTATTTTTTATTAGTTTTACATTATTAAACCCACACATAATTCTCCCTGAATAGATTTTTGTTATGAATATCAACCAGTTTCAACCATTATCATTTACCTCTAAAATAAAATTTGTCTCTGATGATGAATTCAGAGCCAGAACTGCCAGTGAGCCCAGAGACTGGAGCAATAAACTTTTTATTGGTGCCCCCTGGGATGATGCTATTGCTGGCCCAAGAGCTCTGACTGAAGATATTTATGGTTGCAATGCCGGAGGCCTTACCAATACTGCTTCTAAAGACCTAGTTCTTTTTCACTTTAAACCGGCTGCTGCTGACTACCCTGAAAACAGATTTCAAGATAAAATTTTTAATGCTCTCGGGCAATTAGGTCAATATACTGAAAGGCTTGGCGGCTTAATTATAGGTGGTAAAACTGCTGGCTCTGGAGATTTAAACTATTCTGCAAGTCTAAAATTATCTCAAAAACTTGAATCATTGTTTGATCACCTTAAAGCTTCTGTCACTAAGTTCTGGGGGCAAACTACTTCTGGGGGAAATACAAATGTATTTTACTCCGGACAGGAAGACACCTGGTATGTTAATTATAAAGACAAAAATAAATCATATGACTCTAATCAGATCAGGACACCAGAGGATATTAAAAAGGCCTATTTTGATATAGCTGTTTCTGATAACGATCAGGTCTTTATTGGTGAACAGCAGGTTCATAAATTTGACCTTAAACCAGAGTTTAAAAAAATTGAGGGTGGGTATGAACTTGATCTGGCCCCAAGAAATCCTTTCTACCAGCCTCAGTATGACTATAGCGACAGCAGCTGGAAAGATAAAAATAAAGTTAAATTATTTACCGCTAACTTTGGCCAGGATCCTTCTACACTATGGGTTGAAACTCAAAATATTTCTTTAATTGAAAAAGTTGTTGAAAAAATTGATGAAATTAAACAGGCACCTCAATTTAACAGTATACAAAAAATTCAATACGCAGGAGATAAGCCTATATTTGGGTTTACACCTCTGGGTGACCCTTCAAACACTATACAGATATTTGAAATGAATTTATAGTTGTAATACACTTGAAAAGCTTTTAAATTCTATTAACATAAAGATGTTTCTATGCTCAATTTAATCAGACCCGTTGCAATAATAGTTTTTATTATTTTCATGGTAATAATATTTGTTTTAGGCTGTCAGGCTACGGTTACTTTTAAATGCAACCGGGCTAATGACAATAGTGGCTATTGTATAATGAATAGAAACAGCTATTTTGCAGATATTAAAAAATTTAAGTTCAACATTTCAGAAATCAAAAAGGCTGACATTTCATACAATAAAGCTAAAAATCATAATAACCCTTTTTTAAACATTCACACTGTTGATAATGCATACTTAATAAATTTCGGCATTGAATTAAATGACTCTGAAGCAAATGAGCTTGCTGATAAAATAAATAATTTTATTAATAACACCAGTGAAAAAAGTCTTGATATAAGCCTGAAATATAGTCATCAGTATAAATGGTATGAATATCTAATAATAATAGTAACTATTTTTGTTTTTCTTGCCTCTCTTATTGAAGTTTTTATTAAATTATTACCTGCTATTCAAAACACAACACAGCATAATCCTCCTAAGGTGATTGTTATTGATGATTTTCTCGGTGCAAATTATATTGACTTCGATAAAGATGGTAAAAATGACTATATCAGACACGGAGAAGTTGTTAAAAGTTTTATTACCTGTGCCATCGTTGAATGCATCGATGCAGGCTCTAATCCGGTTAATTTCCCTGAAATATTAAAACATATAAGAAAACGAGTAAGTAAAAAAGAGCCTATTCTTGCTATTAATATTTCTCTGGGGCTACTAAAATCTGTTGATTCCATCAAAAAATTAACTGGTTTAAACCTTAACTCTGAAAATTTTGAAGATAAAACTTCAGACATTATTAATCAACTTAGAAAATTAATCGATAAACCTGATATAGATCTCAATGAAAAATTCCTGTTTAAAGCAATTGTTGACATTTACTATGAAATTGACTACCTGGCAGAGCTTGGTGTGGCAACCGTTATTGCTGCCGGTAACAATCAGGATATTGACAATGTTATAAATCTTTTTGCTTTAAACCCCAGAGCTATCTTAGTAGGTGGTAGCTCTATGTATTCCAGTCAAAATGAACGATTTGACGAAAATATCCCGCTTGCAGACCTTCACACTAAAGGTGTTTTTACAGCTTCTGATCTGGCTGATGAAGTCTTATTAAATCTTACTACTGTTCAGGATTTTATGGCCAAAAACCCCTATATGCTTTTTGAAGAGGTTAAAAAGAATATCGATATTAGAATTTCTGGAACCTCTTATTCTTCTCCTTTTGTCTTAAACTTTGTCGTTAAAATGATTCAACAGGGCATGACCATAGATGAAATAAATACCACTACCAGAGAGCTTTACCGCAAAGCTATTTCTTTAAATATACCTGTTGAAAAACTTTTGGAAGAATACTATAAATAGTATTTATTTATAATTCGTGCTTTGGAAATAAATAAATCACTTGATAAACTTATTGGGATTCAGCTAAATTTTTCAGATTTTTAAAATTATAGTTTTTATTACAAAAAAGGGTGAGCACAGCAGCTATACTGCTAGCGAACCCGACACTATTTCTCTGCTATCTTAGTTATTTTGAGAATTTATCCAGTTATGCATATGTCTTCACTAGCAGGCGACGTGCTCTCCCCTATGAGGGGAACACAGGAGGTGGGTATAATGTAAGGCGATAGTTTGATTTACCCTTTATAAACAATCAAAAATGAAAGAATTGTTTTATTGCCTATTTTGTATCTCATTGCCTGAAAGATATATCTGTAGTTTGTTTGGGCTTATGACCTGACAAGCACGATAATTTTTATTACGTCATAATCATTTGTAAATATTTGATAAATTTTTTCCCCCACTTTATCACTGCACTAGTTACCTTTTTAATCCAATTTATATAACTGATATATAACCTTGTTACACGCTTTCAAAAATTTCTTTCATGTTTATAACTCTTGCAGGCAATTCAATTTGCCGGTTTGTTTTTATTATATTAAGGGGAAAATATTAGAGCGAAAGTTATAATAATCGAGGATGCAAGGGAAAGAGTAATGACAACTTTGTCCATGTTAAATATGGGGAAGAATTCTTTTTGTTTTAAAGCTTTTTTAAATGATGCAGCTTTGGAACTTTTTGTTTTAACAAGAAAATTTAAACCTGATTTATTAAACTTCTCTAATAAAGAAAAAATATTCTATATTGCAAATAGATTAATTTTTTCTGCTGCTAAAAAAGCTAACATTGACCCTGTAAAAATATTGATTTTATCCTCCTTATTGAAAGAAATGAATAATTTAATCAATAATATATATGCCCTTAATATACAACAAGAACAAGATGTTAAAAGTTCCTGTGCATCAACAGTTGTAACCTCCGGCAAATCAACCTTTAAAACAGTTGATAGCTCTGATAGCACTATTGGCTGTTCTAAAACTGTTGATGCACCTCTTTTGCGCTCAAATACAATTAGCCTATACTCCGGATTTGCACCGGCTATTAGTCAGAATCATGGCTCATTGTCCGGTGCTGCCCTTTATTTTAATAAACAGTCTTTTTTAGAAATAAATGATATTACTACAAAATTTAAAGATTTTAAAAACGTCATTAAATCAGATATTTATAAATATGAAATAGCCATAATGATTCCTTAAACTGTCTCTCACATAATTTAACCGAGACAACATTCCTTTAGCCTATCAAATACGCCTTTCAAAATTTGAAGGGTTTTTTTTTGCTTATTCAACAAAAATACCTTAACAGCTTACTCTCTGATTCATATTTTATAAATTGCCTGCCTTATAATAGTGATTTTTCACTATAAGACTCCTGTATCTTATGAAAAAACACTAACAATTATCTACCCCCAAATAGCTTTATCTTATTAGATCAAATTTTATAAATGTCTCAAATATTAAACAATCTTCCAACTTAACAAATGTATATTTAATATTTATAATTTAAAGTCTATGGCTTTAAATTTTTCTTTTTTTAATAAATACTTAGAAATATATGCATAACTTTATTAATACTCTTAAGAATTCAGCTAACTTAAAAAATATCTGGCTCAAAAAGCCTGAACAAATAGCCTTTCGGGCTGGCTCTGGCAGGGCTGCTTACCTCTGATATTTTTAATTAAATTTTGTTGTGCATAAGCACTTACTTTTTTAGTGTTATTTCACCATTGACTGAAGATTATATTTCGTAAATAGTCATATGGGTTACCCTGAATTTATTAATAAAAATAAGAAAGATTATTGTTATGATTAATAAAAGAGATAAAAGTTTTAACTTTGGCTCCAATAAAAAAATTAATGGCTCAGCTTTATCCCAGTATGGAATAATTATTGCTTTAATTGCCCTTATTTTGATCCCGGGCTTTTTCTTAGTAGGTAAAAATATTTTTAATTCATTTTTTGATTTCTATAATAAGCTGGGAGAAAAAGAATATAATAATAGTTCAAGCACTTCTACCAGTACTTCAAGCACTTCTTCTACTTTTGTTCCTCCAACCATCGATGTGGTGCCTGGTTCTCTGGGCGGTAGCCCTGACAAGCCTTCTAAAGAATGTGTTAATGGTATTTGTACTATTGATTATGGTGATTTTGTTCTTTCTGGGATCCCTAATGATCTGGAATCTCATCTCCAGTCTAGTGGGGCTTCAGGTACTACTGAAGATATTATTACTTTGCTAGATCAGATCATTGCACAACAAAATAATATTGATACTAATGCTGATTTTAGCGTCCTTAAAAAGATCTCTAACTACGGACACGGTATTGCTGAAACTGAAAAAAAACTAGAAGAAAACGCTCAAAAATATCTCAATGATCCGTCAGCTATGATTTCTAATGAATTTCTGCAACCGGCCTTGCAGCTAAAAAGTGATCAAGACAGAGCCAGCCTTGAAATATGGTTACAGAGCTTAAATATGAATTTGAAAGGTTCATCAAACCCTAATGACCAGAATGTTTTATCTATTGTTAATGCTTTAAGCGGACAAATAATTAAACTTGCTGATAAAATGAGTGTATTCGGTACTGATGCTGGTACGGGTCTTGGTGTTACTACTGAAAACGTTCAGAAAATTCTTGAACCGCAGGCCAGCCTGACAACTGATTTAAACTCCGCTATTATTTGTAACACCGGCAAACACGTTGATACAGGCACTTATTGCAACTAATTTTAAACAGTTATACCAATACACGGAAGTAAACGATATATGGCTTTAAATTATTATAGGGTGTTTTTGCCTGCTGCGCACAGTAGTGTCCGGTAAAATTAATACGACAATCTATAATTAGTTTACATAATAATTATTCTGAAAAACCTTAAATGAAGGATGAATAATAAGTAAGTGTAGTTACTACTATAATAACTTTTCGTAACATTTAAGATATTTTCTAGCATTTTTTATTTTTAGCCCCCTTTAACCAAATAGTTGTTATCCCTTTATTGTTCGAAATATTTAGAAATCTTCTAAAATCTGAAGCTTAACAGGCTTTTTTGAGAGAA
>JBFMGH010000643.1:0-3472 GCA_040752795.1 Cyanobacteriota bacterium | reverse complement strand
AATGAATATAATAAAATATTACCTATTAAAGAAATATCTAACAAAGCAAAGTCCGATATAACTATAAATATTGTAAATGCAGATACCATTTTTTCTATATCCGGAGAAAAAGACAAACCTGGAATTAACAGAACTGGAATTAAAGTTGAAAATAATAAAGTAATCGAGTTTAAATCAGATATATTTCTAAATCAGAAAATATTTAATTATCCTATGTCGATTTATTCAAGCTCAACTATAAATCATGAGTTTTTACATGCCCTTGGTCTTTGTGGGCATAGTACTAGTATGTATGATATACTTTATCCAAGAACAGATGTTAATGTTTTATATGGTGCTCAGGTAGGCCTGATAAGAAAAACTTGTGAATTAAAAGATTTTGAGAAATTTAAACAACTTTCTCACAGAGATCTAAACACTTTATGGCTATTGTATAATCATTGGAAATAAAGTGTAGATAAACAATTAAAAGTAATTTTTCAATATAGCCTTAAAAATATTATTTTTAAACAAAATATTGTTGTGTATTATTAAAACCACTGTCTGAATTTATAAATAATTTAGGTTTTTTACCTTCATTTATTGAATTTGAGAATGATATCGAAGTTAAATTATTATTATATTTAAATACATTTGTATTGTTATTTAGTTCACTTTTATTGTTAAACAAGCTATCACTTTTTGAACTTGTTATCCTATTTGAAGCGAGCTTTTTTAAAGGTGTATCAGTTTTATTGCTTGTTGCAGCTGTTTTCATAACCTCAGTTAATTTGCCTTGATCCATTATACCAGTGTTTTTTAAGCTCATTAAATTTGTAAGTGCTTTTTTTCCAATTTTGTCCTGGGGCAATTTGGCAAGTTCTAACAAACCATCAGAAGCTAAAGCAGCATTACCATTACCACTGGATGCTATTTCGGTCAGGCCATCAACAACTTTTTCTCTTATTTGAGGTGCAAGTCTTTTATTATTTGCAAGACCAACTAGAATTTTAGTAGCCTGACCTCCTGAAGCTGAACCATTTGAAGCAACTTTTGTCAGACTTTCAACTGCTTTCATAGCTTTATTTTTACTAATTGTCGGATCGGTTACTAAATCTTCAAGAGATTTAAGGGCCTCATTATTGCCAGCCATAGCTGCCTTAGTTAACCCTTCAAAAGCAGCGGCTAAAATACTATTTTGTCCTTCGCTTTTTATTATCTTTTTTAAACCTTTAGCAGCCATCATACCAGCCTGAGAACCCGGATTATTTGTTGCTACTTCTGAAAGGGTGTTAGCAATGGTTAATTTTTGATCTTTACTTATATTAGACTGAGATAGATCAACTAAAGTTGCTACAGCACTGTTTGGATCTAGCTCTATTGCTTTATCTACATAATCTTCAAGCCTGAAGGTTCCTGAACTGATTAATTTTTTTAATTGTTGCATTGCTTTACTGGAACTTGCAGCCTCATTAATTAGTTTAGCTGGCAAATTGGCAGAATCTCCAAATTCTTTTTCATCTAATAATCCGCTTTCTGTCATCATTTGAAACATATTAGGATAATCAGGTGCTTCATCAATTAGTTTATAAACAGCATTTTTAGCCTTGGTTGTTACTTCATTTAAATTAGTAGTATTTGTGATAACTGCACCCATAGCGGTACTGGTACCTTTTGATAGGTCAATAAGTTTTTTAAATGCGGCCTGATTGCCTGAGTAACACTTTTGTATCAGGTTATCTATTTCCTGTAAAAGTTTCGTTAATATATTATCTTCTGATTCTCTGTTTGAGCTAAAAGATTGAAACCATGATATTGGTGTAAATGCGTAATCGACTGCTTCTTGAATCACATTTGGATTACCAATAAAGTTGCTAAGCTTTGCAGAAGGGTTATTTTTTATAGCTGGCCGATCATATTTTTTTACATCAGAATAATATTTTGAAAATTGTTCAATGACCTGTTGCGAAATGTTGTTATTTAAGTCCAGATAAGATGCAACTTTACCGTCATTAGATGTCTTATTCTGCATTAGTGAAGCCCAAATGGCCTGATTCTGACATACGCCTACTGTCATTATCTCTCTCTCCATTTATTAGAGAGTATGGCTCTAAACATCAAAGATGATATTTAACTTCACATTAAGGAAGTTTTAACCATCTAAGAATTTCATAAGCATTGGTTTTTACATACGCCTATTACCAATTAATACTCTCTCTCGTATTTATTATATTTTAATACTTTTTGAAACATGGTTTCATAGATTATCTTACTCAGTTGAATTGAGTAAAATCATCTATTTTTGTTAATACAATTGTATAAAAGAAGCCTTTAGAGCATACATTTAAAAATACTTTATTTAAACGCAGTAATTTTAGATTCAATATTATTAATCTGTTCAATAACCTGCTCAACAGAAATAGCTTTCATGCAAGGGCTATATAAATCTATCAAACTTGAATGGTTACATTTTTTGAGATCACATGACAAACACTCAAACTGTGAGATTAAGTTTACATTATTTTTTCCGATTAAGCCAACCTTTTGGTGTGATGTTGGGCCATATAAACCAATAACATTTACTCCTAGTGTTGATGCTATATGAGTTGGGCCTGTATCACTACCTATTACTATATTGCATTGAGACATTAATGAAGCTGTTTCTGATAAACTAAACTGTCCGCAAAAGCTTTTTATTTTATCTGGATTAATTTTTTCAAATTCAGATGCAATATTAACTTCTAAATCACCACCAATAATAATAACTCTTTTGTTTAAAGTAATCGTTAAATATTTTAATAAGCTTATCCAGTATTCTTTTGGCCATAACTTATTTTCACGTTGCTTACTTACTCCAGGTATTATCGCCACTAAATTTGTTTTAAAAGACTTGTTTAAAAGATTTATTGCCCAATCAATAGATTTCTCACTTAAATATAGCTTTAATTCATCAGGCATTATTATATCTAATGATATAGGTTTTAAAGTATTCATAAAAACGTTAACTGTATGAGTTTCATTTTTACGTTTACTAAACCGAATCTTTTTATATATCAAGGAATTTTTGGGGTTAATTATAAACGTCAAAAAATTTGTTTTAACTGATGGTTGTAAATTAACAACTAAGTCATAGTTATTTTTATTAAGGCTTTTACCCAATTTAAATAATGCTTTATAATTGTTATAAACTTTTTTATCCAGTTTAATTACTTTGTTAATATCAGGATCATTAATTAATAAGCATTCATTTATTGGATCTGTTAGATAATCAATATCAACATTTATTAAAGCTTTTTTAATAAGTCTATATGTAGCCGTTGAATGAACTATATCTCCTATAGCTCCATGGCGTATGATAAGAACTTGTTTAATATTGTTGTATTTACTATTCATAGTATTAATTACTATTCCTGAATTTAATTATTATCTCAAAACTTAGGATCCGGGCTTGTTTGAAGTTTAATGTCATCATTTGAATTATTCAAATTAATTT
>JBFMGH010000642.1:0-10544 GCA_040752795.1 Cyanobacteriota bacterium | reverse complement strand
AATAAATTCAATAGGAGCTTGTTTTTCATTGTTAATGATTTCAGGGAGGAAAAATTTCTTTATTGCATTAATAAAATTAAATAATCCCATTAGAAAGACTCCAATTTTTTATCTATCCAGTCAAGGAAAAACTATCTATATACTCTCAAACAAAAGAACTGATAATCCCCTCTATATATATTATTCCCAGAATTTAAAGCTTTTAAACATATTTTAAGAATAATAGGTGTTATAAATAATTAAATTGTTCAGATTTCAGAAAAAGATGTAATGGTTTAAAAGTTTAGCGGAGAGGTTTTAGCCCATTTTTCTGATTATTTCAATATGAGATTAACAGATCAGTCAGGGTTAATTTACGTAAAAAATGGAGTAGATATTTTATAAGGTTTTAGATATAACTATATGCGGTGCGTGAAAACGAGATAAAAAAGGAGAGAAGTATGCCAGCACTGGTTAAAGAAAAAGTCAGAGATATACCGGATTTTCCTAAGCCTGGAATTATTTTTAAAGATATATCAACAGTGATAAAAGACCCTGAAGCATTTAAACATGTAATCGATTTTTTTGTAGATAAGTTAAAAGATAAACAAGTTGATTATATTGCAGGAATAGAGTCAAGGGGCTTTTTATTTGCCGGGCCTATAGCATATAATTTAGGAGCAGGAGTAATAATAATACGTAAACCAGGGAAGCTTCCTGCAGAGACTGTAAGTGTAACATATGATCTTGAATATGGAACGGATACTATTGAGATTCATAAAGATGCCATTGAAGAAGGTAAGAGAGTTGTTATAATGGATGATCTTCTGGCAACAGGAGGAACAGCCTCTGCTGCCTGCAAGCTTGTTGAAAAAGTTGGTGGAAAAATAGTTGCTATTGGCTTTATGATAGATCTAACATTTTTGAATGGTAAGTCAAAGTTGCCTGAAGATGTCGAAGTTATTACAATGGTTGAATATTAGAAATAATACCAGCTAATTTATTTTCAAAGACTGCAATATTTTAATGTATATTAGCGGATTGTATAGTGCTAATTTGGATATCTGTTATTTTAGTTATTTATTAATATTTAAATAAATAGGTGTTTTCATCTATATAATTCGTTAGTGATTACTCAAACATTTTTTTCAAACAGAAAATATAATAATAGTATAAGCAGCGAAGTTAATTTTAAGTTTAAAATAAATCTCCAATTTCTCTCTAAAAATCTCTCTCTCTTAGAAAAAAAGCATTAAGCTAGTGTCAAGAAAAGTATAAAGTTCCTAATTCAAATTGACTGGAACACATACCAAATCCAATAACAGATTTAAGGGGTACCCAACACCCCGATTTCTTTTTTTATGGGGGTTTTTAAGAAATTCAGTTATTATACTTATCCTTGAAAGTAATCTATAGATTCCAGATTATCGAGGCAGGGTTTTTTGGCCTGCGCAGCAGGCAAAAATACCCTATAATAATTTAAAGCCATATATCGTTTACTTCCGTGGATTTGTATAGTAAGTAATTTAGCTTTTTGATATTTGATATATTTGACACAGTAAGATAAATAATTGTTTTATAGTGTGTAAATTGATATCAGGCTATAGTTTCAGGAGTTTAAGAGCGGTTATTTTCTCCAGTGTTGTTGTAGAAAGATTTAATAGCAAATTTTGTAATCAAATTATTCAACAATAAACCTATTTATTCTTCACCCTTTCTGGGTATGGAAAATTGAAATTTTGTAATTAAAATAGACATATATTGATCCTTGAAAGTAATTTATAGATTATAGTGGCCGAAATGTCCTGAAAGTATTTAAAGAAGACAGCCTCTAGAATAATTTAAAGCCATATATTGTTTACTTTCGTGGATTGGTATAATTAATGGTTATTGTAGAAAATAAGAACATTTTTCTCAGGTGCAATATATGATTCAGTTTATTGTGTTAGTTAGGTAAGTGCTGGAATTTGAAAATTATAAAAAGATTTAGGGAGTGTTTTCTTAACAGGAAAAAATTAGCTGGATTGGTAAACCAAGGTGTACTATGATTATATAGAGAATTTAGTTAATCTTTGAAGGTAGAAAAGTCAGGATATGGAATAATAATATGACAGAATATAGAAAAGAAAGCGATTTATTAGGTGAGGCAAGTATACCAAAAGACGCATACTGGGGTATTCATACTTACAGAGCGATAGATAATTTCCCGGTGAGTAGCTATAAAATAGATAAAGATTTTATTAAAGGTTTTGGCCTCGTAAAACTTGCCTGTGCACTTGTTAACAAAGATCTAGAGTATATTGAATCGCCTATGGTTGACTATATAATAGATGCTGCTCAGGAAATGGCAGATAATAAACTTGATAAACATATAATAGTTGACGCATTTCAGGGTGGAGCTGGAACATCTACAAATATGAATGTTAATGAGGTAATTGCTAATAGGGCTTTAGAAATAGCAGGTAAAGAAAAAGGTTATTATAAATATATCGATCCGATAGAGGGTGTTAATCTTCATCAGTCAACAAATGATACGTATCCGACGGCGTTAAAAGTAGCTATTGTTTATAAGTTAAGGGAACTTGAGAAAGGGTTAGTTTCGCTTCAAGAATCATTTCAAAGAAAGGAAAAAGAGTTTTCAGATGTTGTTAAGGTAGGTAGAACCCAATTGATGGATGCCGTTTTGATAACACTTGGAAGAGAATTTGCAGCATATGCAGAGGCAATAGGAAGGGATCGGTGGAGAGTTTATAAATGTGAAGAGCGAATAAGGGTTATAAATCTGGGAGGAACTGCAGTAGGAACAGGTTTAACAGCGCCCAGGAAGTTTATATTTGCCGTTTCAGAAAAATTGAGAGAATTAACAGGTTTTGGTCTGGCACGTGCTGAGGATCTATTAGAGAACACCCAAAATTTAGATGCTTTTGTAGAAATAAGCGGTATATTAAAGACAAATGCTACCAATTTAATAAAGGTTTCTAATGATTTAAGGTTAATGAATTCAGGTCCAAATGCAGGTTTTGGAGAGATAATGTTGCCAGAAGTTCAGGCAGGGTCGTCTATAATGCCAGGTAAGGTAAATCCGGTTATTTGTGAAATGGTAGCCCAGGTAGGTTACAGGGTTCTGGCTAATGATGTTGCAATTAACAATTGTGTTGCTAATGGTCAGTTAGAATTGAATCAGTTTATGCCTTTAATAGCTCACAGTTTGCTTGAGAGTCTAGAGCTTTTAAAAAATTCTAATAATATTTTTGCTTTTAAAGCCATTGATGGTTTAGTGCCCTGTAAAGAAAATATTAATAATCAAGTTAATAATAGTCTGGCCACTTTAACAGCTCTTTTACCTGTAGTAGGGTATAAGGAAGCAACAGAAATAGCTAAAAAAGCAAAAGATTCTGGTAAATCAATACTTGATATAGTAATTGAAGATAACATAATTTCTAAAGAAGACTATGATATGCTAACAAGCCCTGAAATGGTTTGTGCATTAGGTCATTCACGGAGGATAAAAGATTAATAATGCTTAAAACACCAAAAGGTCTCAGATGTCATATAGGTATATTTGGTCGCAGGAATGTTGGAAAATCAAATATTTTAAACTCCCTAACATCTCAGAATATATCTATAGTTTCAGATATAGCCGGAACTACAACAGACCCAGTAGAAAAAGGAATGGAACTTCAGCCAATAGGGCCGGTTTTATTTGTTGATACGGCAGGTATTGATGATGTTGGCGTTTTAGGCAATATGAGAGTTGAGAAAACATTTAAGGTTTTCGACAGAACAGATGTGGCGATTCTCGTTATAGAGCCAGATATCTGGGGAGAGTTTGAAGACAGGATAATAGAAGAATTTAAAAAGAGAAATATATCATTTATTGTAGCTATAAACAAAATAGATCTCAAAGAACCAGCGGCAGAAATTATAAGTAAAACTGCAGATCTTAAAGTTGATGTAATACATACATCAGCACTAGAAAAAAAAGGAATTAACAGGCTCAAGAAAGCAATAGTAAATGCCGCACCAGAAGAATATATAAATGCGCCAACAATAATAGGAGATCTTATACCTCCTGGTGGTCTGGCAGTTCTTGTAGTGCCCATAGATAAAGAAGCCCCAAAAGGAAGATTGATTTTACCTCAGGTTCAGACAATTAGAGATATACTGGATTCAGACTCATATTGTATGGTAGTAAAAGAAAGAGAACTTAGAGATTGCCTTGATAGTTTGAAAGAAAAACCAGATATAGTAGTAACAGACTCACAGGCATTTTTGAAAGTAACAGCTGATGTACCAGCAGACGTTAAACTGACATCATTTTCAATTTTATTCGCTCGATTCAAAGGTGATCTTGTAGAGCAAGTCAAGGGAGCACTTACTATAGAACATCTTAAATCAGGAGACAGAGTGTTAATATGCGAATCTTGTACCCATCATCCGATAGCGGATGATATTGGAAGAGTTAAAATACCCCGCTGGCTTACACAGTATGTTGGAGGGAAACTCAACTACGAAATATATTCAGGTAGAGATTTCCCGGATAATATAGAAGATTACAAGCTAATTATACATTGTGGAGCCTGCATGTGGAACAGAAGATCAATGCTGACCAGAATTATTGCCGCAAAAGAAAAAGGTGTGCCTATTACAAACTATGGGTTGACAATAGCATACTCACTGGGCATTTTTGATAGAGCACTGGAACCATTTCCATATGCTTTACAAGAATATAAAGAAACGTTGAAAAAATTGAATCAGTAAAATAAATCGTTTTGTTGCCTGCGCAGCAGGCAAAATTAGCCGGCCTCTACAATCTGGAATCTATAGATTAATATTTATTTGTAATTTCAATAAATCAAAACCTGAATAATAATATTAGGATAATTTTTATAACCACTATATCCCTGCTATCAAATTAATACGTGTTAATTAATTAAAATAATAACAATTATTATAAATTCTCAAAATTATTACCAGCAAATATTCTACGTTCTCATATAATACTGCATAAATGTCGATAGCAAGGATGAGGAAAGTATTATTTAAAAATGTTATCTTTGTAATATCCAAAATATTTTGGAGAGGAAATATTTTTGGCTGAAAAGCCAAAGAAGGGCTGTTACACGGAAGGCACAGCCCTTCCGCCTTTTATTGGGGGCTATATGACGACAACAAGCCAAAGAAGAACTATTTAATAACTAACCACCAAGAATATCGTTCCACTTCTTGCAAGCTTCTTTGAGAGCATCACTAGCTGAAAGCTTCTTGAGAAAAGCTTTCTGGATATAGAAATTTAAAATAGATATTAATTCCTGTTGATTTCGTAACACCGGCAAAGCCTGAGCACCATTTAATAACTGTCTGGCACTTATAATTCTTGCTTTCTCCTCCAGAGAATCATTTTTTGGAACAGTAAAAAATTTATCACCAAGAGCATCAACATTAGAAGGAAGCGTTGGGGTTAATTTTGAAAAGTTTAACTGGTTTTTAGCATCAGTAATAAATAATGCAAAATCTACAGCCTGCTCCTTATGCTTGCTTTTAATCGGTACAACAAAGTTCATTACAGAAAAATCAACTTTTTTGCTCTTGCCAACTATCTGGGGAGAGACGTTAATATTTTCATAAAGTTTAGGAGAATTGTCTTTAATGGTTTTTAAAAAATTAGGCCCAATTAAAATAAAAGTTATAGCACCCGATTGAAACTTGTCTACAGCCTCTCGATGACTAGAAACAATTGATTCAGGAGATATATAGTCGTTGTTATATAAATCAATCCATGTTGTAAGAGTATTAGTAGCTTCAATGCTATCAAATATAGCTTCTGGTGTTTTTGATCCCGAAATAATTCTGACATTATTCTTCACCAGAATTTTAAGAAAATAATCACCGTCAGCAAGGGTTGGCAAATATGCATAATGGTTTAGTTTTTGCTTTATAACCTTACTCTGCATTATTAATGAGTCAAAATCTGATGGAGGTTCATTAAAACCAGCAGCCTTTAAATCTGTTTTGTTATAAATAGTTATGCTTGAAGTTATATACCAGGGGATACCAAAAGCAAAATCACCCAGGCTACAGGCCTCATAAGCCGCAGGTAAATATTGTTTTTTCTGTTCTTCAGTCAGGTAATTATTAAAATTAATCAGGGCCTTTTTTGAAGCAAGAGTTGAAGAAAAAGTTGGGTTTAGATTAATCAAATCTGGTACATTATTACTCATTGCAGAGGCCAAAGCCCGCTTTTCACCTTCTTTAAAAGGTACATCAAGCCATTTAATTTTTACGTCGGGGTGTTTAGATTCATATTCGCTTATTAATGAGTTGATGTAATCTTTATAATTTGATAATTGCAGGGTCCAGAACTCAAGTTCTATTTTGTCAGAACGCTGTTGTTTTGGTGTGCAGGCACAAAAAGTTATAATAATTAGAAAAATAAGCAGAATGTTTTTCATATAATGGCCTTTGAAACGGGTGTCCTTTTAAAAAGTTTGGAGTTCTTTTGCGTTTTGATTTAGTGATTCAATAAACTTTAAGTTGTATTATACCAGAATATGATCAAATGCGGGAAAAACACTATACCAATCCACGGAAGTAAACGATATATGGCTTTAAATTATTATAGGGTGTTTTTGCCTGCGCAGCAGGCAAAAACACCCTGCCTCTATAATCTGGAATATATAGATTACTTTCAAGGATAAGTATATTGAAGAATTTCAGTAATATCTGAGTGTTTAAAAATATTACTAAATAATGTGAAAAGCCCCTCAAGAGGGGCTTTAAACTTTTCAGCTATTAGTTTGAAATCTAAGCAAATGTGCTAAAGGTAGACTCAATTTCTTTTTTCATCTTTTCTCTAGCACTCATCTCCCATTTAGCGGCATACTTAGCATTAAAGTTACCCTGGTGAATTTTGCTGGTAAAATGAACCTCGTCTCTCTGAAGCTGTTTTAAAGAGCCTGTTGGATTAGAGGCCCCGCCTAATAGCTGGTTTCTGCCTTCAAATACAGCAGCATTACCATTTAATCTGGTTTGTACTGCTCTATTCTGTGCAATAAGGTTTGTGATGAAAGACATTGTGCTACCTCTTGCATTATGGCACCACAATAAATACTACAACAAAAGGTTAATTTTGATAAGTGATCTATTGTGATTTTCTATCAATTATACAAAACCTCTAAATGAAAAAAATTGCTAGTGCGGAGAGAAAAATAGCAATTCTTTTATAATTAACCAGCTAGCAAAAATATCAGCTTTCTTCTTCTGAATTCTTCAAGTTTAAAAACAATGTTTTACACAAAGGGGAGAGCGCAGCATTTATGCTGCAAGCGAATTCGCCCCAAAGCAGGCGACTATTTAATATTGTTCTAGTTCAATTAATAAAGCTTTTTCTAGCTCTTTTAATTCTTTTAATCTTTTTTCAATATCAATAAAATCAAGTTCAGCAGGCTTAAAAGCCTCGGGCTGTTTGTTTTTGATTACGTTTGTAACAGTTATGTCATTTCTCATATTAATCACCACCTGAAAAATATTAAACAGCATGTTGAGTAGTATGGCTAATTAAATTTTTACACTTTTAATTTAAAAGCCGTATAACCTTTTGTAGCAAGCTAAAACAAACCAGATACTATTCTTGTGGCACTGTTTACAAAGCTTTAAGTTTATATTCTGTTTTCAAATTTGTATTCATATTTGAATTTAACTGTTAATAAGAATTTTGAAATATTTATGTAATAGTTTAAATACCCTTGAAAAATTATTGGTGTCTGTTAATTTTTATCGAACACTATTGATATACTGATCCTTGAAAGTAATTTATAGATTCTAAATCTATTGCGTTCAGCCAGGATAGATTCATTATTTATGTGGAATAGAATAGTTTATCCCGGTTGATTCCAGATGATAGTTATCAGAAGAAGAAATAGAGTGTGTTGTTGTCTGCTGCACAAGCAAAAACACACCCTGCAACCTCCTCGCTGATTCCTGATTTGTGAAGAAGCAGGTTTATACATAAATTTAAAAATGTGTTTGAAATCACATTATTCCGGTATCTATCATCACTGATTATCTACTTCAAAAGGGGTATTATAGATAATGTGATGAGGCAACGGAAAGGATAAGACAAAATGAGTAAAGAATTAATTCCAATCTTAGTTTTCAACTTAGTCATAATAGCTTTAGACAGATTAATTGCAGCAGGCATTTTTTAGTCTGAGTTTTATAAAGTAGCCTCAACCACCATCCATTTTGTTCTTAATTATGTTAAATTACTCATCACAAAGCACTTTACGGGGGATTACAACAGAAAAAAACTGAATAATACGTATTTTTCTTCAGAAAGTAAAAATGATACTTTCTGACTTTTATTTATGACCCAAATAACGCTATACTTAACCTTGAAAGTAATTTATAGATTCCAAATTATAGAGGCGCCATATATCGTTTACTTCCGTGGATTGGTATAGCAGAATATACTTATAATCTTGAGTTATTAATGTCTGATATTGTTGTAGCAAAATAGATAATCCAGATAAATGTTAACAAATATTACACTTTTATAAGGGGCAGATTTTAAATTTTTATGGCAGCAAAAAATCTTATTAGAAAAGAGTTTTAGAGAATTTACAAAGCAGAGGTTATAATAGTTGTTTTTTTAATCATTTGGGGCGTTAAAAATCTGTTCTTTAGTTAATTTCAAATTAACCGATTAAAAAAATATACGAAGTAGAAAAACTTAACCCTATGATGACGATGGAGGACTTTGGCAGGATGACATTTGAAGATAAACGTGTGATTGATCCTGAATTGAAGCAAGATTTAACCGGTATTATCAAAACGGTAGAAGATTTTGCATATGAAAGAGACTCAGTATTGTTAAGTCTACTGAGGCAAAAAAGATTACCAGAGTTATTTGAAAATTGTAATAACTAAAAGTAATTTAAAATTCTATATTTACCCTTATCCTTTTTTGGCAGTATTAGCTTGAAAAAAATGAGCCAAACAGGTATAAAAAATTTAATGCACGTACCGCCGGTTGTAAACCGGCTAATCTCATCGCTCGAACTGGCTTAGTACCTTTTATTACCCTGCTATGTAGTGATAACCCGTGGTCCTCACTTTAGTTGTTCACCCTGCAATAAAAGATTTAGTTAGTCGAGTAATGTTTCTAAGATGCTTGCATGACGGTTAGCAAGTGCACTATTTCTAATTCTGTTTTTATTGATGTAAGTGCGTAGAGCTTCTCTGATTAGTTCACTTCTGGAACGCTGCTCAGTGTTAGCAACTTCATCAATTCTGCTTAAAAATTCTTCTGGCATTGAAATTAAAACTCTGGCCATATCTTGGTAATTCCTCCTCTTAATTTTCTCCTCTAAAAAAATAATAAAGCACTAAGCTTCCTATATATAAAAAAACAATCACTATAATAGAATTGCGTAAAAAGATAAATTTATAAAATTTTTGTTACAAAAGTATTAATCGCCAGAAATTAATACTTTACGTTATTTTGGCCAATAATGTTTATCTGGCTATTAAACAAAACAGAGTATATTGTGAATAAAGAATATATACCGTTTATAGATTGTCAAACATAATATATTAAAGAAAGTTACGCCAGTAGCAGGTAGTTGTTCATGAAGGATTTTTTAAATCTGTAAGATTAAAAATTATGTATCAGAGAAAAATTTTCAAAACAACTAAGATGACAGAGAAAGAATGTCTGGTTTATAAGGTTTCAAATATAAAGGATAGTTGTAGGTAGTTAAAGACATTGCAATGGTCTAACAATAGAACAAAAGACAAAAAGCCAGCAATTAAGCTGGCAAAGAATTTAGCACTACCTCTCCCTAACCAAGTTTAAGTTAAGACCCCAGAGTTTTTAATAAGTGTAGTTAATTTTTTTTGCTAGAGCAACGCTTCAAAGCATCTTTTCGATAACAATTGATAGTATCTGCGAGATAGCAATTTAAGCATCAACTCTAAATATTTAGTTGTTAAAATCTAGTTAGTCGAGTAACGCTTCTAATATAGCTGCGTTGTGATTAGCTAAAGCGTTATCTCTAATTCTTGAACGATTAATATAGGTGCGGAGTGCTTCTCTAATGAGTTCACTTCTTGAACGTTGCTCGGTATCTGCTACTTCGTCGATCTTGTTTAAGAAATCGTCCGGCATTGAAATTAAAACTCTGGCCATATTAATCCCTCCATTTATATCTGTTAGTATACAAGTGTTGTTTTGTTATCCCTTAATATTATAAAAACAATCTCAAAATCAAAATTGCTTAAAAACGTATACTTTTTAACAAAACTTTATATAAAGAATATATGGTTAGTATATACTCAAGTTATAAATGATTGTCAATAGGAGGTTTTAAACTTTTAAAGTGTTGTTCGAGAAATTATTATTTGTTCGTTTGGAAATGATTGAATTCAGGTTTTGATAATTGAGAGAAATTATTACCTTGTTTTTGCTGCTTATTTTAATACGGAAGTCTTTAGTCCCGAATTATTCACAAATCAGGAATCAGCGAGGAGGTTGTAGGGTGTGTCTTTGATTTCGTATCAAGAAA
>JBFMGH010000641.1:0-13518 GCA_040752795.1 Cyanobacteriota bacterium | reverse complement strand
GTTTATATATCAGGTATTAAAAACTACCTGCCTGTTGCTGCATTCCCTTCCAGCAGAACGCAAGAAGCTTTGCATCGTCTGGATGGAATCTTTCCATTTAAATTAACTGCAGTGAAAAATGTGCTAGAAGTTGCTTTTTCAAATGTTAATATGGTTGTCCATCCAGGTACAGCCACTTTAAATATGGGGTTAATAGAAAGTAGAAACGGTAACTTTTTCTTTTATAAAGAAGGTATGTCTCCTGCTGTTGGCAAAGTTCTAGACAAAATAGATGAAGAACGTTTGAATATAGGAAAAAAACTGGAACTAGATTTATTATCCTTCACAGAGATTGGTTGTGCCCTTTATAATGTTCAATCTATTTCTGCACACGATTTTGCAATGAAAACACCTGGCCACAATTCACTGGCTCCAAAAAGCTGCCAGGATAGGTATATTGTTGAAGATACTCCCTATCTACTAGTTCCAGTCAGTGAATTAGGCAAATTATTAGATATTAACTGCAATTGTATGGAAAGCATTATTAATATTGACAATATTTATAATGATACAGATTATCATCAAACAGGCAGAAACCTCAAAAAACTCGGTATTGAAAATAAAACTGCTAGTGAAATAATTGATTATGTAAATACCGGTAACTTCAAAGAAGATTTCCCAAAAAATACACTCAGTTTATGTGCCTGATAAAACCTGCTTTTTATGATAGAACAAGACTTAGTAACAGATAAAAAGAAACAAAATTGGATCATTGCCAGTGTTTGTTTTGCATCAGCAATAGTTACACTGGATAATTACATTGTAAATATTTCCCTACCCTCTATTTCGCAATACTTTAACGTTACAACAAGCCAGGTATCGCTTGTAACAATGGTATACTTGCTAATCTTAACCAGCTGCCTAATTACCTGTGGAAAACTCGGGGATAAATATGGATTAAAAAACATATTTATTCTTGGTTATGCAATATTTACAGCAGGCTCATTTTTATGTGGTTTAGCCCCAAACATAACCATATTAATTCTGGCCCGTTGCATTCAGGCTATAGGTGGGTCAATGCTTTATGCCTTGTCCTTTGCAATTATTCCCAAATTTTTGCCCCAGAATATTAATGGAAAGGCCTTTGGGATGGTTTCTGCTTTTGCAGGTTTGGGAATGACACTTGGTGCTCCTCTAGGAGGAATTATTACACAATATTTAAGCTGGCATTGGGTATTTTTAATTAATGTACCTATTGGTATTATTGCAATAATCATTACATGGTTCGTTATACCACGTGAAAAAGTTGATTTACACTTGAAGAATGTCAGATTTGATATACAGGGTGCAGTGATACTATTTATTTGTCTGGCAATGTTATTTTTTGCTTTAAATATGGGACAAGAACTTGGCTGGAATTCAAAAATAATAATTGGTTCATTCATATTGTTCTTTATAATGTTTGTGTTGTTTATTTTCCGGGAATATAAATTTAAATATCCTCTTATAGATTTTGAGCTCTTTAAGGATAGTAATTTTAATTTAGCCAGTTTATCTAATGTTCTGGCATTTATGCTTCTAGCAGGAAATAATTTTTTAATGCCCTTTTACCTTGTAATGGTAAAAGGACTCAAAGTTGATCAAGCGGGGTTTTTAATTCTTGTTTTTTCCATAGTATATTTACTGGTATGTCCTTTTATGGGCCGGTTTTCAGACAAAATAAACCCTGTTACCCTGGCATCCGTGGGTATGGTTGGCTGTATGCTCTCAAGTATCTTTTTAGTACTTACTTTAAATTATTCAGGGTTGCATTTTGTCATAATTTACTTTGTATTATTAGGGTTGTCTTATGGATGCTTTATGTCTCCTAACAATAAATATGTCACCAACATTGCCCCTGAAGAAAAAAAGGCTACAGGTTCAGCCTATTTCAAAACTATTAGCAACTTAAGCCAGGTTTTAGGTGTTTGTCTATTTGAAACCATATTTAGTCATAATATTCCATACAATATAGAGACCATGGGGAAAAGCATTATAGACCTTAAGATTAACCATAATATACTCATAACCGGGTTTGAGCATGCTTATATTTATGGTGCTATTATATGTTTGCTGGCTGCAATCTTTTTTATACTGATTAAAAATAATAATAAACCTGTTAACGTAACCTCTGCAAACTTTTAGCGTCAATGGTAAAAGAAAAACATATTTAGTAAAAAGTGTTTCAAATTATACTAATTAAACCCTATATAAAATTATTGTTTTGTCACTACGGGCTAGTGTACGAGTTTAGAACTTTTTTGATGGAGAACGTTGCATAATTTGTAATTTAAATAACCTCGTTAATATAATTATTTCAAACTTTTTTATGTGAAAAATTAAAAGGCTATCTTACATAAGAAATAACATATTAAATTTTTGGCTAAATAAGGTATAATTAAAAGTATTATATTAAACTTTTTTAAGGTTAAACTTTAATATAAATTATTGTATTAAACTTTTGGGCTAAAATATGGAAAAAAAAAATTACATCACTGGAACTTACAAACAACAATATCAATACAAAAGCTATTCACCGGGTTTTATAAATAAACCTTTTTACTGGAATGATGAAGAAATAAATGTTTTGCTTGCTGAAGCTATGCAAAAACTTGGAGAACTTAATGCATATTCAAAACTTCTGCCAGAAATTGATTTTTTTATTCATATGCATGTTGTAAAAGAATCAACTGCATCCAGCAAAATTGAAGGTACTCAAACAACAATAAATGAAGCATTATTACCTATCGAACAAATTTCAGAGGAAAAAAGGAACGACTGGCAGGAAGTACATAACTATACAAAAGCAATGAACTATGCAATAAAAGAGCTAGTTCATTTACCATTATCTATAAGACTTTTGAGACAAACTCATAAAATACTACTTGAAAGTAGTAGAGGAGAAAATAAACTTCCCGGAGAAGTAAGAAAAAGCCAGAATTGGATTGGTGGTTCATCATTAAGAGATGCTTTTTATATACCACCAGATCATACTGAATTACCGGATTTATTAAGTGATCTTGAAAAGTTTTTACATAATGAGAATCTCTCTATTCCACAACTAATAAAAATTGCTATAGCCCATTATCAATTTGAAACAATACATCCTTTTCTTGATGGAAATGGAAGAATAGGAAGACTATTAATAACTTTATATCTGGTAGAAAGAGAAATTTTATGTAAACCTACACTTTATCTGTCTGATTTCTTTGAGAAAAATAGAGAATCCTATTATGATTCACTTAATATGGTAAGAATTTCAAATAATATTGAGCAATGGATTAAATTTTTTCTTGAAGGAGTGAGAAAAACTGCAAAAGATAGTACCGAAACATTAGAAAAAGTAATTCATTTGAGTCGCAAAACGGAAGCTAAAATTGCTTCTTTAGGAAGAAAAAGTAAAAATGCTGCAGAAATATTAAACTACCTTTACCAGATACCAATTATTGATACAAATGATGTTTCGGAAAAATTAAATATATCTTTTGTTGCATCAAATAATCTTATCAAAGACTTTGTTGAATTAGGCATTTTAATAGAAGAAACAGGCTTTAAACGTAACAGACAATTTGTTTTTAAAGAATATCTGGAATTATTTAAAAAATAGTATATTAATATGCTATTTTTAGATAAAATATAAAATAAATTTATAGTCACACCGGGAGGGATTCGAACTACCGACCTTTTGGGTCGTGGCCTAAATAGTCATTATGTGTTTTAAATTTTATATTAGTCTAAAATCAACTACCTCCTTTCTAAATTAATTTCATTACTGACATCATAACTCTGTTTGAGAAAATTTCAAGTCTTTTATTAGATGAAATTTACTTCTGGAAAGAATGTGATGATTTATACCGTTATTTATCTGGATCTAATAGTTCTTTCACCCAATAAAAAATTGTTTCTGCCATTTCTATAGCTTCTTTATATTCCTGCTCAGTAACCATAATTATATCACCCGGGTATCTAGTAGTTACTGCATACCTAGTTAATACAGCAGAATCAAGGATATACTCTGGAATACTAATGTTATTTTTCATTAATATCTTGAAAAGTTCACCAATATTGTGCGTTTTATAAAACTCTATATGATGAAAAGTTAATAATCCCTTTAACGATTTTTCTGCACATTGTTGAAGTTCAAAACAAAATTCCTCAAATCTTACATTATCATCAATAAACTTGTGGTAGCTCTTGCCTATCTGAAGGTTACTTTCAGCAATTATTAACCATTCAAGATATTCATTCATATATTACTGTACCTTTGTTTAAAGCATCTTTAACAACAGAAACAAGCCTCTGTTTGCTTTCTTCTACTTCTTCCGTATTTTTTAAAATAATGTCCACTGCTGCATCAACTTCAATCATTTTTCTATATAATTTTTTTAGTAGTTTATAATGATCCTGAATACCGTCAATAATAATTAATATGTCATAATCACTATCCGTTGATGGATTTCCATAGGATTGAGAACCGAATAAGATAATCTTTTCTGGTTTGATAACCGATAACACTACATTAACAATTTGTTTTATTATTCTTTGATCTGCCATCGTGCTTTCTGTTTAAATTGCTAATAATAAATTATAATAACATATTTATACTAATAAATGGACCATAAGACCGTCTTCTGTAGTAGTAGTATTATAAGTGTTTTGATAATTATCTTTTATTGATAATAATATTAAACTTTTTTAGGTCATGTCCTTTTTAATCTAATTGCTATTATACCCTGAACGGTAATTCGAGAAAGGCGTAAATGACTGGAAAGCCTTATGCGTGTAGCAAAGTCGCCTAGTACAATGGCCTAAACACCTTAATATTGAGTTTATTAAACCTTTCTCAAATCCCGAAACCAGCAAAAGCTAAAATCTGCTCTAGAATATATCTTAACCATATTTAACCCGGATTATTCACAAAGTTTCGGAAATAGATCTTTGCCGAGGGCTCAAAAGGCCCGTAGGGCGGGCCTTTTGAGCCCGATCCCCTAAACCCTGGTTCCTGTTAAATATTTACAGTGTGTTAAATGCATAAATCTTTAACTTAAGTCATTACTTGAGCCTTGAGAGTTTGTAACAAATTCACGAATTAACCGAGTTAAGATAATTTCAAGTCTTTTTTCAGTTTAAAGTTTACTTTGGGAAGCATTCTAAAGAAATGCTGGTTATAAAATCTTTTTTGATGAGCTATAATTATAAAAAAACTTTTAACTGCTAAAATAAATAATAAAGGCTTTTCATGACAGATAAAAAAATTATTGATCAAATAATAAATAAAATATTGCAAGTCGTTACACCCGATAAAATAATCTTATTTGGTTCTCAATCTCGTGGTGATGCTAAAGAAGATAGTGATTATGATATATTAATTATTAAAGATAGCATTGAAGATCATCGTACAATGCTTAGAAATCTATATAAACAAATGATTGGTATAGAAGCTGGTGTTGATATCATACTTAAAACTTCTGAGGATTTAGAAAAAAGTAAACAAAGGTTTGTTTCTGTAACCAAAGAGGCTTTAAACGAAGGCATTATAATTTATGAGTGAGGCTAAAGACTGGCTAAAAATAGCAAAAAGTAATTTAAAACTAGGCAAAGCTTATTATAGCATTAATGATAATGAAATTAGGTTTGAAGAGCTCTGTTTTGAACTACAACAGTGTGTTGAAAAATCCTTAAAAGCATTGTTGGTTCATAATAAGGTTATTTTTCCAAAAACACATTCACTTTCTGAACTTATAACAATACTACAAAAGCATTCGGTAATTATTCCTGAAAACCTTTTGGATGTAGTAGAGTTAACCAAATATGCAGTGGAGACTAGGTATCCTGATAACTACCATGAAATAACTGAAGAGGAATATAAGGAGACTATACAAATAGCTGAAGCAATTTATAATTGGGTTGAAGAGCAATTAGTATAGTTTTTGCAAATTTCATATCTTAAATTTGGGTTTGTACTTTTTTATTGGCTTGTTATAATAATTAAAGTCAGGGTTGTTAATCTATAAATAAACTTCTAGCTTCGTTTTTCTTCAAACCTCCCGGAATTTTTCTTGACTAAGTGACTATTTATTATACCCTGAACGGTAATTCGAGAAAGGCGGAAATCGGGCAAGACCCTTATTTGCGTGACAAAGTCGCCTAGTGCAATGGTCTAAACACCTTAATATTGAGTTTATTAAACCTTTCTCGATTTCCGAAACCAGCAAAAGCTAAAATCTGCTCTAGAATACATCTTAACTCTGTTTAAGATAATTTCAAGTCTTTTTTAGTTTAATACTTACTTTAGGAAACAATTTACGTGCTAAAAATTTCTGCAAACGCTTTCTTTTAATACCTAAAACAAAATAAATACTATCTCAAACAACTTTATTCTTGACACCTGTTAAGTAACGGGTTATAATAAAATATATGATAAAATCTTTTAAACACAAAGGATTAAAAAAGTTCTTTTACAAAGGTGATACAAGTGGTTTAAATCCTAATCATATTGAAAAGCTGAAATTTATTCTTAGACGATTAAACAGTGCTTGTATCATTCAGGATATGGATGTTTCAGGCTATCGTCTTCACCCTTATAAAAATGTACCTGATCTCTGGTCTGTTGATGTAAGCAGTAACTACAGAATATTATTTGAATTCAGAGATTGTGATGCTTATGTTGTTGATTATTTAGATCCGCACTAACAAAGGAGAATTTAACTATGATAGATTGTGAAAAATATGGAATAATGTTTGATCCTCCTCATGTTGGGGAGATAATCAAGAAAGAATATCTGGAACCATTAGGACTTTCTGTTACAGAAGCTGCTTTAAATCTTGGTGTTTCAAGAAAAGCTCTTTCAGAATTGTTAAATTGTAAAACAGGCATAAGTACTAAAATGGCTATAAAACTAAGCAAAGCATTTAATACATCTGTTCAGTTGTGGTTAAACCTTCAACAGGAATATGACTTATATCACACACTTATCAATTATGAAGGTGATGATGTTAAGGCTATACGTGCATAAGATTGAAAAATTGTTTTTATAAAATTACGTTTCCTCTGACTTTATACCCTGAACGGTAATTCGAGAAAGGCGGAAATGGCTGGAAAGCCTTATGTCTGTAGCGAAGCCGCCTAGTGCAATGGTCTAAATACCTTAATATTGAGTTTATTAAACCTTTCTCGATTTCCGAAACCAGCAAAAGCTAAAATCTGTTCTAGAATACATCTTAACTATATGGTAAATAATAGCTGATCTCTTTGTGTTAGCATTTCTAAAAATATACATGGTACTAAATTTTTTAAGGCACAAACTAAATGAAAATAAAATATTTACTTGTATACATACTTATAACCATCACAATTTTTATTTATGGTTGTTCAAACACAGAAAAAGCAAACAAGATAAACAACAAAAAACCTGTAGTTATTACAGTTAAACGCAAAAAGAAGCTTAAAGAAATAAAATACACGCCTATTAAAGGCAGTGCTAAAGTAGGCCCTGACGGTCATTTATATACTATAGTTGTTGATGGTAAGTTTGGATTTATCAACAGGCAGGGGCAAGTCGTTATACCACCACAATATGATAGTGCTCAAGATTTTTCAGAAGGATTAGCAGAAGTTTGTTTAAATTACGGTAAACCTGGTGAACGGGGCATTGATAAAGAAAAATGTGGATTGATAGATAAAAGCGGGGATATTGTTGTTAAGTTTAAATATGATGATATTGGAAATGTATCTGAGGGATTTATTAGTGTGTATCTTAATAATAAGTGGGGTTATATTGATAAAACAGGCAAAATAATAATAAAACCAGAATATAATAACTATGCTGGTGATTTTTACGAAGGATTTGCAGGTGTATGTAATGAAGGTAAATGTGGTTATGTCAATAAATTGGGTCAAGCTCAAATACCTTTTTTGTATAACGATGTAAGAAAATTTTCTGAAGGCTTTGCAGCTGTACGCCTCAATGATAAATGGGGGTATATAAACCATAATAATGAGTTTGTTATTAAACCTTTTTTAGATGTAAATATAAATGCCTTTCCTCCAGGGCCATTTAAAAATGGATTAGCCTATATTGAGTCCAAAGGTTTTATAGACAAAACAGGCAAAATAATTATCAAAGGAGACTATTATGACTTTTTTGCGGGGTTAGCGGCAACAAAAAATTGTAATTATTATATAAATACAAAAGGTAAAACTATACTTCATTTAGATAAATATGGTTATAGTTCTAATTTGTATCCAGGAAATTCATTTTTAAAGGGATGTTCAAATTATAATGATGGGTTATTAATGATTAATTATAGTAATAGAGAAAAATGGGGATTTATTAATGAGCATTGTCAATTAATAATTAAAACAAATGCAACAGCTAAACATAAAGATTTTCCAATTCCATTGGGACAAGAATTTTCAGATGGTTTAACTTGTATTTTTATTGGTGGAAAGTGGGGTTTTATCAATAAAAAAGGAAATATAGTAATTGAACCACAATTTATTTTTCTTAGTAATGCAGATATTTTTAGTCAATTAATTTTTAAAAATAATTTAGCAGCAGTAAGGACTAAAGATGGTTATGGCTATATAGATAAAACAGGGAAAAAAATTTGGTGGCATTTAGAAAATTAGTTTAAGGAGTATTCAAATGGGAAAACATGATAATAAATTTGTTGGTAATAATTTTCCAATAGAACCAGTAGACCTTATAAGCTTTAAAAAAGCTGGTTTTTATTATAACCCAAAGCAATTTTTTAATGATACATCGCAAACTAGACGGGATTTTGCTGAAAATCTAACAAAATCCATTGATAAATTTCAAAAACAATATCCAAATCATAGAGTAAAGTTTACTGGTGGTTATGGAGGCGGACATAAATCAGTAGAACATAGAATTTATGCTACTGCAGTTGACATTGCTATACAAAAGAAAATTACAAGTGAGGATGGTACAACGAAATGGGTTGATATATACAACAAATCTGACAAAATCTGGGATGAGTTGGAATCATATATAGAAAAAGAAGGAATTATTTCAACTGATCAACATGATATGTATGGAGGTCAAGGATCAGCAGGGTGGCATATTCATTCCGTGGCTAAAACTGATTACGAAGAATATTTAAGAAAAGGTGGATTATGGTTATATGAATGGCGACAATTTACTGGTATATACTCTAAAACATACAAAAATTGGCAAGATATAATTAAAGATTTAGAAGAAGCAGAACATGATTTTCGCTATAAAAGAGATAAATTACATTATCCAAGACTATATAAGAAAGGAACCGAGAGTGTCTCCCCGCTCATTCTCGACCTTGACGGTGACGGCGTTGAAACCCTCAGGATCAACAACAATATCTATTTCGACCACAACGCTGATGGTTTTAGTGAATTAACCGGCTGGGTGTGTGACAACGCCAGACTAAAAGCAGCTTAGAAAGGCACAAACTAAATGAAAATAAAATACTTACTTGTATACATACTTATAACCATCACATTAGTCGTTTGTGGGTGTAATAAAGCAGGAAACAAACAACCTAAAAAGCAAAATAATATCAAAATAAAGCAATTACCTAGTAATAATCTTAAAAAAGTAAATGCAAAATCAAACAAAACAATCACATCTAAAAATACACCAAGAAATGACATTGATTTAACTGACGCCCCAGAAATAAAAGAAATGCTTAAAGGTGCACAAAAACTTTATTTTAATGAGTATGATTATGATTCTAATAATAAATATGTTCAAATTGTTAAAAAAATGCAACACCCAGAAGTGTTTGAAAAAGGTTTATCATTATTAGTAACCGATTTAAATAATGATGGCAATAAGGATATACTTTCAATGCCTGTTGATACTCCTGTATTTGGAACATTTATTCTAATAACTCCTAAATATTCAGAATCTTACAGAATTAGAACGCCTATTAACACTGAATTACCAATATATATACTTAATACAACAACAAATGGATTAAAAGATGTAATTATAAATAATAAGTATTTATGTAAATTTGATGAATTTGACTTTAAATGTACTCATATAAATATTAAAAATTTAACTAAAAATGCACAAAAATTTACTTTTGATTATTATCAGGATGATTTTCACAATAAATACGTTCAAAAAGTAATAGAGTGGGCTAAAAAAGATAGTAAGGATGAAACAATATATAAAATGAATATGAGGCATGGTTTAGCTATATCATTAGTCGATTTAAACAACGATAACAAACTAGATATACTAAGTGTTCCCGGATTAGGAGGATGGTGTGGTTCAAGTCCTACTAGCGGATGTAGTGTTATTGCTTTTTTAAGTCCTGAATATAAAAAACCTTATAAATTAACTATAAATGTAATTATTCAATTACCTGTTTATGTACTTAAATCAACTACTAACGGTTTAAAAGATCTACTTATTAATGAAAAGTTTGTATGCAATTTTAATAATAATCAGTACATTTGTAAATAATGCAAGGAGGGAAAAATGGGTGTATTACCAAGTGATTTATCAAATAATATAGAAGCATCTGGTGGATATAAAGCTTTTTTAGAGGCTCTTGGTCAGAGAGAATCTGGAGGTAGATACAATATTGAAAATAGATTAGGCTATATAGGAAAGTACCAATGGGGTGAAGCTGCATTACATGATGCCGGTTATTACAATGATACAAACTATTATAACCACGATTGGAATGGTACCTGGACAGATAAAGCTAAAAAATTTGGAGTAGAAAGTAAAGATGATTTTTTAGAAACTGAAACATGCCAAGAGCAAGCAATAAGGGATTATATGGATGTTCAATGGCGGTATATGAAAAACCATGGTGATGATAAATATATAGGAAAAACGGTAAATGGTGTAAAAATCACCTTATCTGGTCTACTTGCAGGATATCATTTAGCTGGTCATAGTGATACTCATGCATGGCTAGAATCAGGAGGTACTAGAGCCATAGGTGATGGCAATGAAGTCTTGGTTCAAGAATATATTCAAGAATTTGATAGTTATTTCACTCCATATCACATAGAATTGATGAAAGATGGTTATAATAATGCTTCTGATGAACTAAAGTCACATCTAGAATTAACTTTGAAAAAGATAAATCAAGAAGCTGGAGGTTTATCAGATGACGCTTTAGAAGCTTTTAGATTTTCTGAAAGCTTAACAAATCTTCTTAAAACCGCAAAACAAAATGCTTTCCAAGATAATATTCCTATAAGTCAACAAATAATTGGTCTTTTTGATTCTGCTGTTAATAATATATTTGATCAATTTATTAAAGCTCAAAAAACCATCTCCCCACTAATTCTCGACCTGGACGGCGATGGTGTAGAGACCCTTAGTATTAATAATGGTACCTATTTCGACCACAACGCTGATGGCTTCAGTGAATTAACCGGTTGGGCCAGCCCTGATGACGGTTTATTAGTTCTGGATATTAATGACAACGGCCTAATAGACAGCGGCAGAGAATTATTTGGTGAGCACACATTATTATCTAATGGTGAAGAAGCCAGTGGCGGTTTTGAAGCATTAGCAGAATTAGACAGCAATCTTGACGGTAAAATAGATTCTAATGATACTCAATTTAGTGACCTGAAAATATGGATAGACGCAAACAGTGACGGCATAACAGATTCTGGCGAGTTGCACTCTTTAGGTGAGCTTAATATAGAATCTATTAGCCTTAATTTTGAGAACGTTAATAAAGAAGATGCAGAAGGCAATTTAATTTCACAGGCTGGCAGCTATACTACTACTGATCAGGTCACACATGACCTATCAGATATTAAATTCCAAGTTAATAATGTGTTCTCTCAGTCAGTTGAGACTTTAGAAATATCACCTGAAGTTGAAGCTCTACCGAACGCTAAAGGCTATGGTGTTGTTTATGACCTCCACCAGGCAATCCAACGGCCCACATCTGCACTTTGAAGTTATTAAAGATGATAAGGTACAAAATCCGCTTGAGTACCTGCAGGAAAGATAACTAATCGACATCATCCTGAATAATCTGCTTTTTCAAAGCCTCTATTTCATTACAAAATATGGAACCAAATTCCTGGAGAATCGTTTCAATGTTTCTCATCTGGTGAAGTATTGTTATGATGATAATGCCGTCTTTATAAGGTTCATAGACGATATAGTGCTTACCAGATGGATACATCAGAAAAGGATCTGATCTTTCTTGCCTGCGTTTGCCCAGGTCAATATTATCTGCAATTTTTTGAAAGTCTTCATAAAACTTGCTCACATACGATTCCGCTTGAGCGTCTCCCCAATGCTCTGTGGTATAAGCATAAATCTTTTGTATATCTAAAAAAGCTCTTCGGGTAAGGTAAAAATGTCTCATTGCCAGTTGTTTTTCTCTTTATTTTTAAACATTTTAAGGTCAGATTTAAAATCACCGCTTGATTTAAAGACTTTACCCTGTGCGGCATCCTGATAACCTTCTAATAACTGTTCTTTAGCCTGATATAATTCAAGTTTTTCCATATCCCTGCGGATAAGATCACGGATATACTCACTGGGGGTCTCATAAAAAGCCCCAATCATCTTATCAACATGTTCTGCTAAAGACGCTGGTAATCGTGCATTTATACGGTCGGTTGTCATTTTACACTCCTTGTTTTCTATATATATTTTAATACCTGTCGCAATAAATTACAATCCTGTCGCCAAATAAATTTATGTCTGAATGATAAATCTTGCCTGCACTTCCGACTATTATGAGAATTCCGAGCTATCATTGACATTGTTAAAGACAAACAAGGAGCAAAAAATGGATATCGCCTACGGCACAAAGGCTTATGACACAAACAAAAAACAAATCGGCATCCTCATTAAAACCTCCTGGCAATTATTACTTTAACTTCATTAATATAATTAAATCATATTCTATAATATTCTCAAACTTCCCCGAATTTTTCTTGTATGTTTAAGTTATTGGTTTTAAATTTATTCAAATGTATCATTAAGTTTGATATTGGACGGAATAAGGCAGTGAATTTTTCAAGTTTTTAAAAACTGAGTCTGAGATATGTCCCCGTCCATCAAGCTTAACTTTTAACACGGAATCTTGACTAAGTATACCCTGAACGGTAATTCGAGAAAGGCGTAAATCGGGCAAGCCCCCTTTCGCCAGCAAGCTGGCTATCCCCCATGTGTGTGTCAACGCCAGACCAAAAGCAGCTTAGAAAGGCACAAACTAAATGAAAATAAAATACTTTCTCTTATTTATACTAATAACAATTACATTAATAGTTTCTGGATGCGATAAAGCAAACAACAATAATAGCAACATTAACATAAAAAATAGGCTACAGGTTTAATATTGATTGTTATGAAATAAAAGGTTATAACAAATAAGGAGAATAATTCATTAATACCTAAAAGTTACAGGATTGTTGAAATAATGATAATTAAGGTGACAACAAAATTAGATGATTTATACCAATCCACTGAAGTAATCGATATATGGCTTTAAATTATT
>JBFMGH010000640.1:0-2091 GCA_040752795.1 Cyanobacteriota bacterium | reverse complement strand
TGATCCTGACAGAACGCAATAGGGCGTTTATAATCACGTAGCGGGCATAACACCCTCATGATTTCCAGTTATGTCTCATAATTTCATGCGTTTACTATTAGAATAATCAGTTATATTAAAATGTTATGAATCTGATAATTTAACCTTCCGATAACGTCATTTTTTCATTGAATACTGATTTGTAAAGAATTCGGGCTACAAAGTATAATTAACATAGCTTATGAAAGAAATTGATAAAGATACATTAATTTTAATAGTAATTATTTCTGAGGTTATTTTATTAACTATTGCCTTTTTTCTTGCAATTATTTTTCATATTGAAATACATTCTTTGATTATCATTGATTTACCTACAACTTTATATGCTTTAGTAGCAGCATTAATTCTTACAGCACTAAATTTTATTGTAGTTTTCATTTTACCCAAATTTTTATCGGTTTTTAAACCAATGCGTGAAGCTTATGACGAAGTTTGTCATATAGTTGCAAATGCACAACCGCTTTCAGCTATACTAATTGCTATTTTATCTGGCCTGGCGGAAGAAATTTTATTTAGAGGCGTAATACAGCAAATTACAGGTATATTAATTGCCAGCATATTGTTTGGAGTTTTACATATTTACAATAAGAAAACAATTTTTTATGGCTTGTATGCAATTTTTATTGGCTATTATCTGGGGTTGATTTATATTTATACTCAATCTTTATGGGCCCCAATTCTTGTGCATATGATTAATAATGCTATTGCTATACCATTTATGAAAAGACATTATAAGATAATTAAAGGCAATCAAATAAATGAGAACACTTCAATTATTGACTAACTATATAATGACTGTTTTTTATAAATAATGTAAAGTTGAATACATTTGAATTAACAGCAATATATTTTTAGATTAATATTCTTTTTATATTATAGCCTTAAGAGCTATACATTATTTTATATAAATTATATATTGCAAGTTAACCTAAATGACTTTCATAATTTAAGATACAGCAATAATTTTTATTTAAGAAACTTTTTAAAATTAATCATTAATAGTTTTTTTGGTTTTAAATAGCCCGTTTGTATAATAAATTGCTCTAATTAACATATAAATTAATTGTAAATATAGTCAATAGAAAGTCATTAGGGGTTAAATTATAATATAAATATTAATTATTTATTATCAGTTTGGGTGTTAATGGAAGTTATAAACAATAACGAAACCGAATTTCTTCGGGCAGAGCTCGAGTCTGCAAAATTTAAATTAGTTGAATTGCAAATTAAACTTGAAAATACTGAAAAAAAGTATAAATCTTTATTTTATAATATGTCTGAAGGGGTAGCTTTGCATGAAATAGTTTATGATGAAAATCATAAGCCAGTTAACTATAAAATTATAGATGTTAACAACAGGTTCGAGTTTCATACAGGATTAAAAAAAGAAACAGTTATAGGCAAACTGGCTACAGATGCTTATAAAGTTTCAGAAGCCCCTTATATAGAAGACTTTGAAAAACTTGAAAAAACAGGCCAATCAGTTTATTTTGAAACATATTTTGCTCCTATGAACAAATATTTTTCTGTTTCAGCTTTTTCTATTCAAAAAGGCAAATTTGCGACCATTTTCTGCGATATAACAAATATTAAACTTAATGGAGAAAAATTATATAAATCTAATCAGATTTTAAAAACTCAGGCTGAAAACATGAAATCGGAACTTGAACGTTATAAAGAAATTATTGATAATCTTCCTACTATAAGTTGTGGTATTAAACCTGATGGCACAATAACTTTTGTTAATAAAACCTGTGAAACTATTACTGGTTATGCCTCTGAAGAACTTATTGGAAATAATTGGTGGAATCTATTTTATCCGGGTGACCTGTATTTGCAGGCGATTAAGTTATTACAGATTCTTGATATCAATGATGTTATTGATTATGAAATGATTTTGGTTGATAAAAAAGGAAAAAAGAAAATTATTATACCAGTCCATGTAAATAATTAATAATTACCACAAGCATTAATGATCATCTCACCTTGTTTTAAGAGTATTTTCAACCCATCATAAACAGCATCTTTAAGATCACTAAGGGTTTTAAAGAA
>JBFMGH010000639.1:0-2624 GCA_040752795.1 Cyanobacteriota bacterium | reverse complement strand
CAGTCGGAATGAATATATTATCTGCACCACATAAAGAAATAGCTTCAAATGAAGTAACCAGAATCGTTATATATATAGATGAAAGAATTATAATGATTATATTCAAATCTGTTAACATTTTCAGGCCAATTAAAAGGATCAAAAATGTCATCAGAAAAAATATTAATGACCCTTCAACACTTTTTGTATCTTCCTCAACTCTGAATACATTAAAACCATATTTTTTACCGATCAATGCTGCTAACGTATCTGAAATAGCTAACACTAATATAGAAAGAAAATAAAACTCTGGCTTTTGAATAATCGATGCAAACACAAAGGTTATATAGACAGCAACTGGATAATATATCCCCCCTTTAGATTCTCTATCAACATCATGAATAGATTTCAAAAGATCAAGTTTTTTAGTAATAACTAAAATTAATGCAAAACCAGAACATAGTATTAAAACCGTCCAGTGAAACTTGAACAGATATCCAAAGCTCAATGCTATTATTCCACTGGTAAGATGAACAAACTTACGTGTTTTTTCTGTTTCAATATGTCTATAATATCTTCCCAGTTCTGCAACAACAAAAATTATCAGATATAAAACTGCAATAATTAAAGCATTAGCAATTTCTGTTTGCCAGCCCATTACTTAATTTCCTCAACATAAAATGATTTATAAAAAAATGCTTTATCTTTTCTGAACAATGATTCTGAAGTTTTTTCTAAATAACTCACTTTATCACCCAGCTCATCAGAGATTTTTCGCTCCACAAGCATGTTCCAGTAAGCTATCCTTGCTTTAGAACTTGCATTATTAATAATTGTTTCTGAAACCTGTCTGAATAATTCAGGGTTCATATATTCAAAAATGTCAGATAAATTGAATCGATCAAATTTTATATTGTGTTTATCTATTGCCTGATCAATGCTTCCTGTAAAAAAAGTCAGTTTTTCTATGTTATTTTTAATTGAATTAAAGTTTGGTTCCTGTGCATAGAACGGCAAAGCTATATCATAATTATTGAGCATTATGTAATTCAAATATGAATTATTACAGGTAGGTATCCTTGTAAAGGCATATTCAGTTCTTTCTAATATTCTAGTAGCTACATTACCTTCAACATATTTAAAAAACTCAGGGTCTCTGCCAAGGTGTCCCATAGTAAACCGGCTAAAAAATATTTTAAATAGAAATCGCCACCTTAAATTATTCCATTTATCATTATAAAATGAAATCCTATCCTCTTCAGGCCTGTCATTAAAAAGCTCAACAACAGTTTCTTTCTTATGTATAATAGACAAAATATATTTTTTAAAAAACTGGAAATAATGTTCAAATTTCCCTGTATGAATAATACCAGTATTAATTAAATCTGTATTACTGTTTAAAATATTTTTAGACTGTTCTGATATATCATTTAATAGTTTATCCTTATAGATTCTAAGCCTTTCTACTCCAGAAGTTTTAAAACCAATAAATGAAAGAAAATTGTCATAGCTGAGGTTTTTAATTGCAGATTTTTTAAGTTCTGAACAAGCAATCTGAACCGGGTTTAAATCAATAGCTAAAACGCTATAAGGGTCTTGTGTTAACAATGCAAGGCTATTATCTCCTGCTGAAGCAATTGAAAAACATTTGCTCTCAGGAGTTATATTTAATGCTTCTATTAGAACTTCTGTATCTTCCCAGCAATTAGCATAGCGAAGAATGTTAAAATCTGCTCTGTTTTCAATGCTGGTATCAATAGGCAATTTTTTTACTCACAATTATTAACTCTATAAATTATATAAGAATACCCTTTCTCTTTCAATAAACTATGATCGAAATAAAATGCCGGGGCTTACAACTTACAATATTAACTTTTCAAACTATACAAATCACTATTTAGTTTTTATAAATTGAGTATTTAAATTATTAAATGTGCTTAGTTATTCTGCCGAGGTTTTTTTAAGCTTCTTGTTATTGCTTTATTTGCAGGCATAAGCACTTCAGATATTTCATCCTTATAAACGCTTTTCCATTTAGATTTGTTAATTTTTCTATCATAAACATCTTTAAAATGTCTGTCTAAAAGGATAATATCTATTTTATAATCACCTATTAAACTTGAGTTATCTGATTTATTAAAGAAAAAACTATTAAATTTATTAAATGTTTCTTCAGAAAATATTTCAACATACCTTCCATCTGTAGAAACCTGAACATCTGGATACAGGTTCCAGGTAGCAAACCCACCCCAATAAAATGGCAACAAAAGATTACCTTTTAAATCATTGTTCTTTATAAATTTTATGGAACTAATTGGATACCCGGAAGTATCCAGTTTCCAGGCAGGCAGGTTAAAAGTTGACAATATGCATATGCACAATATTAATGGTATCAATGGCAACCCTTTATCAAGCAGAAAATTTAAGAGCTTCTCATTTTTCTGATTTAGTTTTTTATAAAAACATTCCGTTAGCTGATTATAAATATTTAGTAGATGTTCATAACAGAAAACTCCTGACACAATTACAAATAAAACAGTGTGCCTGCCAGACGAAAAGGCAAAATATGCCAGAGATAATAACACAATTATCACTAAAGGGTCAGTTTTTCTGGCTTTAGAAAAAATAAAACCTATTATTGTAAG
>JBFMGH010000638.1:0-2716 GCA_040752795.1 Cyanobacteriota bacterium | reverse complement strand
TCACAGTATTTAAGCCGGGTAATGTTTAACAATAATATCTCTTATCTCTTTTTAAAAATATTGTTTTTCAATAATTAAAAAGTGTGGATTTAAAGATCAATAAATGTGTTGGTGATTTAGTTAGGTATATAAGGGGGACAATATGACAATAGGCAGTACAAAATTTAATCCATTCTATCAAAATACTAAAATAGCAGAAAAATCTAATAATATTAAATCATTAAACTCTCAAACCAATCCAAATACTGTCTCACAGAGTCAAGGCCAACAGCCTGTAGCACAAAAAAATAATCAACAAGAACAACACCCTATTAGGCAGGCTGATATATTTAAATTAATGGCATTGCAAGAGCAGTTAAGAACTCTGGAGCAGGAATATCAAAAATTGCAAATGCAATTAATGATGATCTGTCAGCAAATTAATAATCTTCTTAAACAGAAACAAACTCCTGAAATTAAGAAAAGGCTTAATGAACTTTATAAAAAAGCCAGTAAAATTCAAGATAGAATGACTTCTGTTCTGGATAAAATTGATAGTGTAAAGGCTGAAATACAAAAACTTAAAGATAGAGGAGGTGTTTTTGGCACTCCTGATGGGGAATAAGCTCTAACTCAGTTGAGAGATTATTGTTATTTTCTGGAGTAAAAGAGTAATCTTTTTCTCCAGATTCTTTATTAGAATTTATATTTAGTATTATAATTATTTCAAAATATTTATAAGTAGATTAAGAAATTTTTATATGAATAAAACTCAAAATCCTTATAGAATTCTTCTTGTTGAAGATGATGAAAGTATAAGTGAAGCAGTTAAAGATGGTTTGGTAGTACGTAATTATGAAGTCACCATAATTAACAATGGAAAACAAGCATTAAGAGCCTTGGAAAAGCTTAGTATTGACAGTTATCACTTAGTTTTGTTAGATTTAATGCTGCCTGGTGCAAATGGCTGGGAAATACTGGTAAAAATACGTTCACTTCCTGCTACATGTAAATGGCCTGTTATTATGTTAACTGCTATTGAAGATGAATCTTGTGAAAGCAGGGCATTATATGATGGTGCAAATGATTATATAACAAAACCTTTTAGCATAAAAATTCTTGCTGCAAGAATAGAAGCTTGTTTAAAAACAAAAACAAATTCATATTCTTTAGATTTTGACCTTCATTTTTCAGATGGTAATTTTAAAGAGTTATCTCAAAGAGAAAAAGTTATATTGGGCTACGTAGCCAGAGGTTATAGCAATAGAGAGATAGCTCAGGAAGCTTTTATTAGTGAAGTTACGGTGGGTAACCATATAAGAAACATTTTTCAAAAATTAGGTGTTTCAAGCCGAACACAGGCTGCTATTTTAGCTTTGAAATATAACTTAGCTGATATGTAATGAATTTTTGTATTTAATTGATATTTATTTGTCATAAAATTAAGGCTTTTTTGTCTGTAAGGATGTTCTAATAAATGTTATAGTATAAAAAAGCAGGTAGCTTTGTTAGCTTTTGCGATTAAATAAATTTTATAAAATTTATATCAAACTTTAGGAGTAATCTAATGAAATTAAATAGGGGTGCTTCTTTAGCGCAATATGCGATTATTATTGCACTGGTAGCATTATTTGCTATACCAGTATATTTCTTTCTTGGGCAAAATATTGTTGACTTTTTTACAAACTTTTCAACTATGTTTGGAAATATTAATGTAAATATGTCTGAAAATATTGCTGAAACCAATAAAATTGATCCCGGAGAGCTTGGCGGCACTTCTTCTGAACCTCAAACACAATGCAATAATGGTGAGTGTTCAATAGACTTTGGAGAATTTATCTTAAATGGTATACCTGAAAACTTTGGAGAGCTGGTTCAGACTGGTGGTAATTCTGGTGGTATTGATGAGCTGGCAAGCTTGTTGGATCAAATTGCAGACTTTTTAGAAGAAGAGGGAGATGTTGATGGTTCGGTTGATTTTAAAGATCTTGCGAACCTTGCTCATACTCAGGCAATGTTTAAAGAACAATTAGAAAACATGGCTGACCTTTGTGTTAATAATATGCCCTCACAATATGCTTCATCTCAACAATGTTTTAAAGATCAATGGTTGCTTATGGGTAATCTTGATATTTCCAGTCCTCCTGCTGGTGATCTTTTGCCTGATCTAGGGCAAACGGGACAGTTGGCAGGGTACGGTATTAATGAAAATACAAGGCTTGATCTGGCAATGTATCAAAAAATTAATGACCCTAATACTTTTGATGCTCTGAAAAACAAATTTCCGCCATATAAAATGGTTGAAATTTATGACAAGATAATGAAAGACAATTCTTATGATGTCAGTTATGCAGATACAATTAAAAATATAACTAAAAAACTTTTTTTAAACATTAATGATCTGGCTTTTAATTCTTCAGCTATTTCTAAATATGTTGGAAATATCCCACCAGAGCATATTGTCAAATACGATATTGAAACTGGTGCTGAAATAGGGGCAATTTATAATCAGGCATTTACTGTTGAAGATATTCTTAAACCTGATACTAGTTTAAATACTAATATTAACGCCGCATTAATTTGTGTTACCGGTGATAATTATGATAATGGAGATGAGTGCAGTCAATAGTAACTTTTATTATACCAATCCACGGAAGTAAACGATATATGGTTTTAAATTATTATAGGGTGTTTTTTGGTGGGCAGCCGCCAAAAACACCCAGCCACGATAAAATTG
>JBFMGH010000637.1:0-2344 GCA_040752795.1 Cyanobacteriota bacterium | reverse complement strand
TAAGGTTAAAATGAGTTCGTAGAGATCTTTAAATTGATTATGCTATCATTTATTGAGTAACTTAACTTGCAGGAGGGATTCTTTTGAATATTTTTTCTAAACATAACATTAAAATAGTTTCTGCTTTCTTTGCATTAATTTTGCTTGTTTCTTGTAATCAACCTCAAACTCAAATTCAAAAACCTTTAGATCAAAATATAAATATGCAAACAGGAAACTCTGTGCCAAAAGAAGTTGTTAAACACGAGGTTCTTTCTGACTGTGTTGCTCAGGGTAAAAAAGGCCCGGAACATTATTATATTGTTTATATTGAAACTGACGTCGATAATAACCCTGATAAAGCCTTCGATGATGTTAAAATTGTCGGAGATAAACTTTTTGAAGAAATGAAACCTAAAGAATCTCAATATAAATTTGTTCAGTATCTTTATTTTGACGATAAATCTAACTTGCCGGAACCTGCTAAACTCTGTGAAAATATTATGAGCATTTATTCTGACTATAAATTAAGTTATGTCGGTCATTATGCTTCTGATACTGACCCTGAAAACAAATCTTCTTCCTGGTCAATCAATAAAGACAGAAAAAAATAAAATAAATCTCAAGACTTAGTGCATAAATGTTTAAATTCTCAAACTAAGATGACAGAAAAATAGTTTTGAGTATTTTGGTTATATAGCAAACAATCCCTTATGGTTTATTAATAAAGCGATAAATAGACAGTTATTTACATTTTTTCTTTTTATACTCTTCTTCCCAGCGTTTAATTCTATAATTCACTTCCGGATAGCGACTCAAAAAATTATCAGGGTCCATATCACTTTTCAAATTATTACATCCCAGACATGACTCCACAAAGTTTCTTCTGCTATTTTCTCCGCCTTTTATTTTAGGCTCAAAATGATCTACTGACTCTATCATCGGATAAAACATAAATTTAAGAATTTCTGTTGCACCCCTGCTTTCAAGTTTTTTAGGAGACAAACGTAAATCTTTAATATTGTCTTTTATTAATGCTTCACAGGTTAAACCTGGTTCTGCAATGTTTAACCTGCAAAGCTTTTCTAATACCCGGACACGCTTTTTATTTATTGTTTCATTTTTATCCTGAATCAATGATTCAGCTTTCTTATCTGGTTGGGTTAAATCTCTTATAAGATTATTTAAAGCTTTGTTTAATTCTGGCCCTTTAAGTTGTATCATATCATCAACTATCTTATTTATTTCTTTTTCCGAATATACTTTTCCTCCGCAGTATGCACAATGGTCAACAACATTTTTTAACTCGCTGCATAAACCACTAAATGATATTTTTACCATGTTTGAATGATATAATTGTGGATTTAAAAAGTCATACGAAGATTTAAATGCTGTTTCTTTTTGCTTTTCTGGCTTATCAATATAACTGCAAATAGGGTTTATTGCTTTAGAAGTATAAATATAGGCGTTGTTAATAGATGTAATATTCAATAATTAAAGGCCTCAATATGTTTCAAGGGTATTCACAAAAGCCAGACTTTTTAATTGTTCAAGTTTATTTTTAGGTATCTTCGTTAAATCGTCTTTATCACCAATATATTCTTCTACAGCCTCTTTAATGAAAGGTAATAATTGAGTATGAAAGTCAACATTATTATCAGACTTAAAGCCTATAGCATTTTTATGACCACCACCGCTGCCATGAAGTGGGTCAAGTTTTTTATTAACCCTCATCGCCAGAGCATCACCAAAGACATGACCTGGCTTATGCAATTCTCCTACAGCATAATCATAACCATAGGATCTAAGTGTCAAAAAGGTATTTTTACCACTGCGGTTTGCAAGTACAAAAAGACCAGCATTATTATCTTCTACAAGTTTGTCAATCATTTTTGCCTTTATGATTTTATAAACGATTTTAGCATTTGCTTTAAAACCTTTAACATCTCTGGCATTACGAGCAAGCTCTTCTAAACCGTCCCAGCTTTTTATATATACATAGCCAAGTGGATCTCCTTTTGATGGTAATTTGACCTCAACATCTTTTAAGGTGTCAGTTTTATTAATAACTCTGTCTATTTTTTCAACTATTTCAGGGTCTATGGGCATTTTACTTATTAGCTTTGTAGTGTCAATAGCAGCTTTTTTAATATCACAGGTGTTAATCAGCCATTCAAAATCTGCACGTGTAGTACTTGTGTTGCTTCCTGGAGATTTTGTATATGATAGTCTTTGGAATCTGGTTTCATCAATATGGCCTCCTTCAGGAAACCTTCCGCCAGCATCTGTTATTATGCCTGTAGCTACACTAAGTCTGTAATTATGATTAAATTTAGGGTTATAATTATTAATTTTTCTTTTTTGA
>JBFMGH010000636.1:0-3965 GCA_040752795.1 Cyanobacteriota bacterium | reverse complement strand
ATATAGTAAACGCATGAAATTATGAGACATAACTGGAAATCATGAGGGTGTTATGCCCGCCGAAGGCGGGCATAACACCCGAACCCTTTATTTTCTGAAGTCTATTTTATTTATGCGTTCATTATAGATGTGAAAAAATAAAATTTAAAAACGAATCAAGAATTATTATTAATAGTCTTGCAGGCAAGCTGTGCTTGAAATTTAATAGATATTGAAGGCTTAAAAAAAGTTATAATTTATGTTAAATAATTAAATAATTTACTGATAAATTTATATATTTCTTGAGGTAATTAGTTGTGAGAACAATCAAAGGCCAGAACCTTTTAGAATTTTCGATAATTCTTGCCCTGGTTGTTATCGTGGCAGTTTTAACACTAACTTTTTTAGGTGATGAAATTAATGAATTATTTTCAGGTTCCAAAAGTGAATATAGTAAATTTAAGCCGTTTGATTGGAATACAAAAAAACCGATAATATTGCTCAAAATGTAACCTCTGATAACAAAGATCAAGCTGGCTCATTAGGAGGAACGCCTGACAAACCTGTATCACAATGTGATGGAGGTTCATGCACAATAGATTTTGGTGCCTACCTTTTAAAAGGTATACCAGAGGATTTTGGAGATTATGTTGAAATAAGTGGTAACTCTGGTGGAACGGATGTTTTAGTCAGTTTATTATATCAACTTGCAGATCAACTTGAAGAAAAAGGTGATTCTGTAGGGGCGCAACAGTTTAGAGATCTGGCAAACCTCGGGCATTATACGGGAATGATTGAAAATAAAGTTGAAGATCTTGCTGAACGAGACCCGAACTGTACTCAAATGGATAATTTTTGTTATGTATCTCTTTATGATTCGTTTAAAAATAAAAGTCCAGACATTCCTGAAAATATTAGTAATTTACTGCCAGGCTATGATACACATCTGGAATCTGTAATGGGGCAAAACAGATTAGATCTTGCAGCAAAAACTTATTATGAAAACCCTACATTATTTTACGAAAACAAAGATAAATATTCATCTTTTAAAATGTATGAATTATATCAAAATATAAAAACAAGCTCTACGATTTCAGACAACTTAAAAAGTACTGCAACAGAAATCTTGAAACAGATGTCTCAATTAAAAATGGAAATGGCTCAAGTAGCTTTATATAGTGGTAGAGTAGGATCTATTTCTGAAGCTTATGATTTTGAGACCGGTAATTTTTTATATACTTTTCCGTCTGATTCTGCAACTCCATCATTAACAAATTTAACTCACCCTCAATATTCCTTTGGTACTCACTTGCGTTCTGCATTGGTATGTACGACTGGTAAATTTGATGATACTGGAAAGGCCTGTAAATAGTTTAAACTAAATTTTATAAGCTATGATTTTTACCGTACGGTAAAAAGACTTGAGTTTTAAATTATTTATTAATAAATTTTACCGAGCGGTAAATAAGGGTTGCTATTTTGTTTAAAATGCTATAAAATTTACTGTACGGTAAAAATACTGGGAAAGTTATGAAAAACATTACAACACCAATAGAAATAGGCAATATTATTAAAAAAGCACGCAAGGATCAACAAATGACACAAACAGAACTCGCTGCAGTAGCAGGTGTAGGTGTCAGGTTTATTGTTGATATTGAAAAAGGTAAACAAACATGTGAAATAGGTAAAACTTTAAACGTTTTAAGGATGTTAGGGATAACTTTAAGGATTGAATAATAACAAATGCCCCGAATTTTGAATGTATATTTACACAATAATTTAGCTGGAAAGCTAACCCAAAACGATGACGGAAGGTTAGAGTTTCAGTATAACATTGAATATATAATTCAAAATAATTCTATGCCTCTATCTGTAGCGATACCATTTAGAGAAGAGAGATATGAGGATAGAATTGCAAGGCCATTCTTTTCCGGGTTGCTGCCCGATGACAACGCTTTAGTAAGAGTAGCAAAATTTCTTGGTATTTCACATAAAAACCCTTTTGCTTTGCTGGAAATAATTGGTGGTGAATGTGCAGGGGCCGTTTCGTTGTATCCGGAAAGCTATGAAATAATGGCAAGTATTAAAGATGAAGTTAGTATTCTTGATGAAGAAAATCTTTTAAGAATACTTGAGCTATTAAAACAACGGCCACTTCTTGCAGGAGAAGAAGGGCTTAGGCTTTCTCTTGCCGGAGCACAGGATAAGCTTCCTGTTAGTTTGATTGAAGATCAAATAGTTCTGGTTAATAGTGACAGGCCAACAACACATATTCTCAAGCCACTTATTTCCGGAGTTGAAGATAGTGTTCATAATGAACTTTTCTGTATGCAACTGGCAAAAATGTCAGGTCTAGAAGTTCCGGAATGCACAATTAAGTATGCTGGCAATGTGCCAGTTTTTCTTATAGAAAGATATGATCGCAATAGAGATGAAAACGGTTATCTTATAAGAATTCACCAGGAGGATTTCTGTCAGGCTTTATCAATACCGCCTGAAATCAAATATCAAAATGAGGGTGGGCCTGGTATAGCAGGATGTTTAGAACTTGTTAAAAATTATTCCAGATATCCTGCAAAAGATAACCTGTTATTTATAAGTGTTTTAATCTTTAACTATATGATTGGCAATGCTGACGCTCATGGTAAAAATTATGCATTGTTATATAGAGAATTTAAACCAGGTTTTGCACCTGTGTATGATCTTATATGTACAGAAATATATTCTAATTTAAGCCACAAAATGGCGATGAAAATAGGTAGCAAATATGAACCTTATGATGTAATGATGAGACACTGGATGACAATTGTACCTGATATGGCAGCTGCAAGAAATATGCTTAAAAGAGATCTCAAAAACATGGCTGAAAAGCTACCTGAGCTGGCAAGAACTCTTAAGAAAAATCTTGAAGATAAAGGTATACGCTCGAATATATATGATAAAATCGTTTCTGTAATTGATAAAAGATCAAAACATGTATTGAATTATTTTGAATAGGTTAATTTACAACTTAACGATATATATAAAAACGCTATAATAATTTAAAGCCATATATCGTTTACTTCCGTGGATTGGTATAAATAAGGTAATAGTAACTGGAATATAAATTCTTATAGACAGAGGAAGAGGTTTATTTTAAATTTGATTAATAATAATTCTTACTAATAAAGTATTATAACCCGAATTGCAAATAAAATAAATCTTTCTTGTTGTAAAATTGTAGATAATGACACTTTGTCATGTTTTTATACCTCTATATTGTGGTCTTTTGTTCAATATCTACAATAACATGGAGGTATTTTTATTGCATATTTGAGAATAATAAGCAGGGTTAAATGGTAATATGGCCATTAACCCGCAGTATAAAGAAGTTTTAAACTTTTCATCTGGTCTAACACCAGTCTTGTATTAACTTAAATCAATGAAGGAGAAAATAATGAATAAAAAGGCTCTAATAATATTGTCCGGCTTATTTCTAATGATATTAGTAACAACCAATCAAAGCCTGTCAATTAAATATAAGGAAGACGAAGGAGGCAGATGCCCAATTATGCCACCTAATTATTATAAAACTGAAAACCTTAAGAAAGAAAAGTTAAATAATTATTTTGAAACAATGAGTATAAAGTTTAAAGGTAAATACACTTATATGAATAAATCTGGAGATTTGATAACAACCAAAAAATTTGAGAAGGCTTCTCCTTTTACTGAGGAAAGAGCTTTCGTTATGGAAAATGATAAATGGGGAATTATTGATACTTCTGGTAATTATGTGGTTGAACCCCAATTTGATGATTTTGTGCCTTATTATAATGGCATGGCCCAGGTAGGAATAAAAACCGACGAAATTCTAGATGTTGAGTATGCAGTTGTGACAGGTAGTGGCTATGTTACTATAACAAAATATAGGCATAAATGGGGAATAATAGATAAAAATGGTAATTACATTTTGAAACCCTCTTATAACTCATCTTTCAAGTTTTATG
>JBFMGH010000635.1:0-2970 GCA_040752795.1 Cyanobacteriota bacterium | reverse complement strand
TCATTATTACTTTGTTTAAATGCAAACACAAATATCGTTTTTGCTGATACCGTAAACATGTATAACGGTACTGTATTAAAAGGTAATATAGTTAGAATTACTAGCGGCCTTATTAATATGAAAACAAAGGAAGGTTATCGAAAATTTACACGGATTCAGGTTTTAAACAATACTGATTTCATTGAAATTGGCTTTGGAAAGAAAAAAATAATTGCAGGAAAAATATTTTTTGCCACCAAGTTTATTATTGAAATGTATACGCCTGAAGGAATATTAAAAATTCCTCGCTGGAGAATAAGAAATATTGTTTTAGGCCACGTTCATATTCCTGAAGAACAATTACAAATTCAGTTACCTGAACAGGTTGAAAAAGATCAAAAAAATCTTCAATAAATTTCATAAGGCCGACTAAAAAAGAGCGGCCTCTTTTATTATTATCAGTTTAAAACCTTTAATACACCCATTATTTAAAAGAAGCTGCCCTTTTTTCGGACAGCTTCTTTATTATATTTTTATTCTTCTTCAGATGAATCTTCTCTCTTTTGATTTTTGAATTCAGCAGGAGCATCATCTCTATCAGGATTCCACCTTGGTAAATTCATTTGTTTTCTTATAATTCCTATTGCTACGTGTACCCTCCACTCATCCATTTTTAGTTGTTTGGCTATAAATTTATGACATCCAATAGGGGGCAATGGTAAAAGTGGAGAATAAAGCATTTGAACAGCTGCTAACTGATCCGGGGATACAGCCAGCCTTCGTTTAGGAAATGGTAATTTTGGCAAATTCATTTTTTGTCTGATTAAATTAATGCCAAAGAAAACTTTTCTTGGTTCTAAATCTATTCCCTGACCAATAGTTTCATGTGCATCAGGGTTTGGTAATGGCAACATTGGTTTATACATTGTTTCAATTTGAATTAATTGATCTTTATTTACCAGTAGTTTTCTATCTCCACCTCTCATAGGTGGTCTACTGCCAAATCTGCCGCCGCCACCTTGAGGCCTGCCACCACCATAGGGCCTAGAACCGCCACCTTGAGGCCTGCCACCACCATAAGGCCTGGAACCACCACCTTGAGGCCTGCCGCCGCCATAGGGCCTAGAACCGCCACCCTGGGGTCTGCCGCCGCCACCTTGAGGCCTGCCGCCGCCATAGGGCCTGCCACCGCCGCCTTGAGGCCTGCCGCCACCCTGAGGCCTGCCGCCACTATATGGTCTGCCGCCGCCACCCTGAGGCCTGCCACCCTGAGGCCTATCACCCTGGGGCCTTCCGCCGCGATAGTCGCCCCTTGAATCGCCCCTTGAGTCACCCCTGGGAGGCCCACTGGAAAAAGTTCTGCCGCCCTGCCTTGGCGCTGGCCTGCCACCAGAATAATTATCCTGCCTTTGCTGGTAACGACCACCATCTCCACTTCCAGAAGAGCGTTCGCCAGATTGGCGACCGCCCATATAGCCACCGCCGCCGCCGCCTGATCCATATGGCAACTTTTGACCATATCCGCTGCCACCTGCATCTCTGGTAGGCTTTGATCTCACACCATAACTTGATTGATTATTTGCTTCTCCTGTTTCAACAGTTTGTTTCGGATATCCCTGGCTCGCTGGCATTGAAGGTGAGGAGGATGAAGATGATACTGATGTTGATCCACCGGCCCGATCAGGATATAAACAGTTAGGACATATTACTCTTTTAGGGTTTTTTGTTTCAAAATCTCTACCACATTTCGAACATTTGTTTACATACATAAATAGCCCCTCGTTAATTTACTTGTGGCTAGTACCTTATCCATATTATCGACATCTCTTGTTCTTCTTCCGGGGGTACATTCTGTCGGCCACTTTTCTTCCTAAATACTAACCGATACTAATTACTCTGATGACTTACTATAAAAAAATTACTCCAATTAACTAAACAACATTTTTCATTAGGTCTTTAATAAAAATAATTCATTTACATAGATACCAATCGACATTATTCTACTTAATTTACTACTATCTTGTCACTAAAATAAATAATGAACTAATTATAAAAATATTCAATTTAAATATGTTTTCGAGCAGTTTTCAAAGAACATTAGAGAAATATGTAATGTTATAACAGAAATTAACAATTCTTTACTAATTTTAATGTTTGAATGCTAGTAACAAAAATGTAAATCAGTTTTTTACTAAGGTCAGGACATATTTATTACATTATTATATTATTACATATTTATTATTGCCTAACTTACAAGTATACAGAAGTATTTAAATAACAATCATTACATTAAAATGTTTTTCAAGCTTAATCTAAATTATTCATAATTCAACAACCAGGTAGATATCTGCCAGGTGTTTTATAACTATCTTTTATTTAATGATAAAGGATTAAATTCAATTTTTACGTATTTACAGTAACAGAATTAGCGTTTATAACAGTTTCAAGCCTTTCAATTGCATTCTCTTTACATCTATACTGCATATCAGATAATTCTATCTCTTTAATAAAATAGTTTTTAAATACAGGCTTTTCTTCTTCAGTTTTTAAATATTCTGTTTTCTGAATAATATCTTTTCTTCCGCTAACTAATTTTTTCCAGTGTTTTGGAATTTTTTCAATGCCATGAAGACTACCAGCCATTGCCCCAACTAAAGGAGTTATAATATCTATTTCTATATCAAGTTCAAGAGAATTTTTTATTGAATACTCAAAACTTCCAATATTTTTAAAGAATATCAACAAACTTAAACCAGCAACAACAACTGATGAGTTGGCTTTCAATTGATTATGCCTTGCAACCTCTTTAAAGAAGCTAATGCCTTCTTCAATAGGCTTATCTTTTAATGTATATAGCTCATTAAGAGTATCTGAAACAAAGTGTTTATGCTGATGACTGTCTGATAAAAAATCTGTATAACGTTTCAAACAATATTCTTCAGAATTTCGAGCAAAATCAATGATTCTATGTAACTCATCATCGACATTAAA
>JBFMGH010000634.1:0-4968 GCA_040752795.1 Cyanobacteriota bacterium | reverse complement strand
TTCTTTTCCTCGCACAAAACCTCTGTGTGGGTGGTTGTTTTTGTTGCCCCCCCAACCCAAAACACACCCTGCAACCTCCTCGCTGATTCCTGATTTGTGAATAATTCGGGTTAAGATTGAATTTAGGCCATTTATTATGGTTGAGTAAATTTTCCTATAAAGATAATTGCATTGTTGTATTCATTAACTATTGCAAATATAAATGGGTGGTTTGCATTAAATATAACAGGTTTTTCAGGATCAACATCCTCGCCACTCCCGATGGCAGAAATAGCAGTGGCAGCAGAGGCTTCAGTGCCTTCTTCATCCAGGTTTATATATGTCTTTTGAATTACTGATGATATTAATAAATCTTTTGCTCCATTTATGCCAGAGAAATCAGCCTCAGTTGTGAAAATATTTCCTAGCCCCATATTTGTTAAAACAGCTTTTAAATCAAAACTATCTTCCAGTTTGAATTTTGGAAAAGATAATTTAACAGGTCTTGGTTTGAGCCCTGAAGTCCAACTTTTAAAATTTTCTGGTGTTAAATCTGATTCAAGCTTTTTAATGCCGTCTATATTTTTAGGTAGGAAGACAATCATTGAGTAGTCGTAGTCTTTATAAAACATTTTTAATATCTGTATAGAGTCTGTTTCATTATAAGAAAAGTTTGATTCCTGATGCATCATGTTAACATCTGCCGTAGTATTAGAATTAACATAAAAATCTTCAATTTTTGTTAGATGGTGTATAAATTCTTCGTTCCACCCACCCTTGAAATATATAGCATTAACGACAACTATCCTTGTATCTTTGTTTAACACACCTTCTGGAATAAGAGTATTAATTTTATTATTTGTTATTGATTCAACCATGTTATTAATTTTAAGTCTTTCTCCATTAAAATCGTTTATAAAATCAGAAGAAAAGATATTTCCATTAAAAAATTTTTTAATTTTATTAGTAAAACTGCTTTGAAGTTTTTTGCTTTTATCTATCCATAAAGAGTTAGCACTATTAACCGTTACATTAGCACCAAAAGACTTAGTATTTATAAGATTGTCAAGGCTGAAAAAGCCATTATTTAGATTATTATCAGACATGGAAAAATTAAAAACCTGCTTTATATTTTGGGATGTTTCTCCTTTAGCGCCATTGTAGAGCATGCCAAAACAAATATAAAGTGAATAAGGAGAGACAAATAAATTTTCATTTGTATTGAGTGATTTAAATAAATTGATAGTAAACTTGTTATTATTATCTATTATTTCATTCAGGTAATTGCTATCCTTATTTTGAGCTAAAATATGAGAATTAAAACCTATAAAGATTACAAAAAAAGTTAAATAAGCTAAAAAAGTAGAAAAAACCTTCCTCATTACCTGCTCCATTAAAGTTTAATTTCTTGTAAACAATGTTATAGTTATAAATCAAATAATATATGAATGAATAATTTGTGTTATTAATATTTAAAAATCACTATTACTTCTTTTAATATTTTGTTATACGATTAAATTAAAATAATACAATTAAATTATAGTTATAAATCTTCAATTTAAAAATATCATAAATACTATTGAAGTTTAAAACAAAAGAAGTTGATAATATTAAAAGAGCTTCATACATAATATTTTACAGGTGCACTAAATCACGCTTTTTGAGCCAAATTAATGAACTTTAGAGTACTCAAACCCCGTATGCATAAACTTTTGGTTGTAGATGATGAAATTCATTCAATCAAATTATTTGAACGTTCATTCAGAAAAATATATGATATTACAGCTACTACTTCTCCAGAGGAAGCTATTCAAATAATTAAAGAGCGTGGAGATCAATTCTCTGCTATTTTGTGCGATCAAAGAATGCCAAAAGTGTCTGGCATTGAGGTTTTGAGGTTATGTAAAAGTATTCTGCCTGACACAATAAGAATAATGGTTAGTTGTTACCTTGATGCTAATGCTATTATGGAATGTATTAATGAATGTGAAGCTTATTGTTATGTTTTAAAACCTTATGATGTAGTAGAACTTGATCAGGTTTTAAGAGAAGCTCTGTTGCATAGAGAGAGGGAAATAAATAATAAACTTATTATTAGTGACTTTAGAGATCTTTTGTTTGGCACTATTGGTGCATTCTGTGATGCTCTTGAAGAAAAAGACACCTATACTATTGGTCACTCAAGAAGAGTTACGGCTTATGCGTTGTTAATTGGTGCAGAACTTGGGTTGTCTCCTGAGTATCAGCAGAAAATAAAACTGGCAGGCTTATTGCACGATATAGGTAAAATAGGTACACCTGAAAAAATACTTAATAAGCCGGGGAAACTCTCCGATGAAGAATTTGAAATAATAAGACAGCACCCTGTAAGAGGTGCAGAAATTATTAGAAATATTAAACAACTGGGTGATGTTGTTGACTGGGTTAAATATCATCATGAGAGGTTTGATGGAAGAGGTTATCCAAATAAGCTTGCAGGTGAAAATATTCCATTTGGGGCAGCTATTTTAGCTGTCGCTGATACTTATGATGCTATGACTTCTGATCGCTCTTATCGAAAAGGTCTGCCTCATGAAGTTGCTATTGAAGAAATTATTAAGTGCTCAGGAAGTCAGTTTAACCCTGATTATGCAGCAGCATTTATTAGAAAGCAAGAAAAGGCTTATGAAATTTTAAACGAAAGAAAAAAAGGGAAAAGAATCTCTGTATTTGAGCTATTAGCTTAAATATACAATAAAACATTCAGGTTTGAACCTTTGTTATATTAGAATATAGCCCTCGTGAAGGCTTTTAAACAGGAGTAACCAAAATACGCTTACATCTGTGGTTATTTTTTCCTTTTGAATATTGATATCATTATGAACTAGCATTTAATATGTGAATATTTCTTTTGCGTTTAAAACCATTTGTATTAAAATAAAAGTTCCATATTTTTTTGTTAGTAGAATAGTCAGGAGAATGAAAATGGTATTTGTAAGAAATTTTTTATCATTCTTGATTGTATTTGCTTTTATCTTACTTCCAACTGCAATTGGGCAGGTTGTTTCAACAACACCCAAAGTTGTTGATAAGGGCTCAATTACTGTTGTCGGAGTTTCGAAAAACTACGGTATGAGCACTAAGTCCAAACCATTATTTGATCAATGGACTTCTTTCTTAAATCAGGCTACCAGCATTTCTAATCAGAATAAGAAAAATGAATATCTTGGAATTTCAATTCCGAAAAGCTGGACAAAATTTGATTATATTACAGGTGTATCTGTTAGTAGTGCAGGTAGTATTCCTGCCGGGCTAACTTCGACAGTTGTTCCTGCTCAAAAATATGCTTTATTTACTTTCAAAGGCTCGTTAAATGCTTATGAAAAAGAAACTGATAATATGCTGGGCAAATATTTAAAAGAGTCCAAATTAAAATGGAATCAGGAAGCACCTCTTATTGAAGTTTTTAAATCAGGGGCATTTACACCTGAAAATATGCAATCTTCAACTAACGAAATTGATCTCTATGTACCATTAAAAAATTAGTTTTTTGTGATAACGTTTAATTGTGCCGGCATTCAATAAAATGATAGCCGGCCTTTATTCTTTTGAGGAATATACTTTAATAAGTTCTTTGTAAACAGGTATTTCCCTGTTTTCTAGAGGTTCTTTAAGAATCTTTGCTCTTTGATACTGCTTTTCGATATTATTAATTAAAACTTTATAGAAGTTATCAGGTGGGTTTATAACGTTTTCTTTTGAAATTCCTTTAAATAAAGCGGCTAGTTTATCTGTTGAAAATGTTTTTTCTTCTGATGGCTCTATAAAAAAGTCTTTTACAGATTTAAACTCTAAATAGGAGTTATTATCTGTATTTACTGGTACAGTTTTAAACTTCTCTGACAATATTTTTTCAACGCCATCATTATTAGAAATGAAAAAGCTCAAGAATTGATAATGATTGCTTATGTTAAAAATTTCTAATAAATCTTTTCTTACATGGTTATAATTCATTCTTTTTTCAATTAAATCAAGATTAATGTTAATAGGCTTATTGCTAGCAATCAATAATAAGTCTGATCCTGTCTTAGTATGACATAGATAAACATATTTAAATTCACTTTTAATAGCTTTAATAACTGAAATAATTCTGTCTGATTTAATAAGATATATATGAACCCACTGACATAAAATCCCATCAGAGGTTAATTTATTTTTGATAGCTTTATAGTATTCTTTAGTAAATAAGCTGGCCACACCACTAATCCATACATTAGAAGGTTCAGATATTATAAGATCATATTTTTTGTTAGTAACACGTAAATAGTTTCTTGCGTCATCAATAATAATCTTAAACCTTTTGTCTTGTAAGGGATCGCCGTAATTTATTGAAAGAAATTTACTTGCTTCAATAACTGCTTCTTCTAATTCAACCATTTCTACAGTATTTACAGGGAACTTTAACACGGCGCTTGCTGTAATACCACTGCCCATACCGACAATTAAAACATTATTTAATTTATTAGCCAGCATACATGGTACGTATCCTAATGAAACCTGGGTTCTCATATCGCTTAATCTAGTTGTTGCGTCGACTTTTCCATTGTTATATAAGGCATAATCAATTTTATGCTCAGAGTCGTAGAGTTTTCTAACTGATATAGTGGCATGCTGGCCTTCTTTATAAAATAATAGATTTTCTTTATCCAGAACATCAGGATTATTAATAATAATATTTTTTTTGTTAATAAAATTACCAATAGTAATAAATTGATTATTCCAACATGCTGGCTTGAATATAAATAATAATATTAAAAGCAGGTTTAAAATAATTGTAATATATTTGTGTTTATTATTATGAATAAGTATTAAAGCTAATATAACTGCAATCGTTATATTTAACGAGGCAGCTAATATTATTGACCATTTTAAACCAATTAAAGGTATTAATATAAATCCGCTTATAAAAGAACCAGCAATGCATCCCATTGTATTAAAAGAGTAAATATT
>JBFMGH010000633.1:0-7393 GCA_040752795.1 Cyanobacteriota bacterium | reverse complement strand
AATAAATATATTATGCTTAACCTGATTAATTCATGAATTTGTTTCATTTAGGTAAAACCTTCTTCTAATGACATATTTAAAAAATACTGGATTTACACACTGTAAATTCAGATGATAGCTCTCAAAATAAGAGTGGGGGTGTGTTTTTGCTTGCTAAGCAAGCAAAAACACACCCTGCAACCTCCTCGCTGATTCCTGATTTGTGAATAATTCGGGTTAAGTTTTGTTAATATTGTTCCATTTTTAAGCAATTTTTCCAAAAAGATTGGTTTTATATATATAAGATATAAAACGTATATACTCGACAATAACGACTTATTTATATAAAGAGTTTGTGGAGAGGGAAAGGTAGACTTTTACAGTAGATAACACTACTGTTTTTTATTTTGTTCTCTAACAAACCAGCTCTTAACTATATATACCAATCCACGGAAATAAACGATATATGGCGCCTCTATAATTTGGAATCTATAAATTACTTTCAAAGAAAAGTATAGAGACCTCTAACACCACTGATTTTTATTAACAAATTTATGGCTTTAAATCATTCTATCTGTAATCTGGAATCTATAAATTACTTTCAAGGATCAGTATATTTATAAGTCTTATAAGTAAAGTTAGGTAATAGTTTTTCTTTTAAAGAATTGAAATGTAGTGATAAATTTTGTAAAATTAAAGTTCTAAGACTGCAAATTAAATCCAAATAAATGGAGGAGTGCCTGAGTGGTTTAAAGGAGCGGTCTTGAAAACCGTCGTAGGCTTCACGTCTACCGGGGGTTCGAATCCCTCCTCCTCCGTTTTTTAATGATCTATTTAATATTTTTTAATATTTAAGGCTTTTTTTGAGCATAAAAATATATAAAATGCTCATTTTTGTTTAAAGAGAGAGTATGTAGTTTTTATTATCCTTATGCAAGAAGAAACTAAAATAACTCGCAGAACTTTCTTACGTAACTGTGCTATCGCTGCAGGTGCTACGGGTGCTATTACATATGGTACTTATATTGCTTCAAACTCTCTTGAACTAACAACAACTTCAATTAAAACAAATAAGCTTTCTTCTCCAATTAAAATACTTCTCTTTTCTGATATTCATTTATGCCCTCAATCGCAACCACAGATTTTAAAAAACTTCATTAACACTGTTTGCTCTATCAAACCGGATATAATTTGCTATACTGGAGATACAATTACTCATAGCACTGACTATATTAGTGTTATAAAAGATATATTTTCCAGATTCTCTTCCAAATACGGCAATTTTGCTGTAGTCGGAAATCACGATTATAATGATGGTAATAAAGCACAAACTATTATTTCTAATCTACAGGCTGCAAACTTTATTGTGTTAAAAAACAACATGCTTAAACTTAATGTTAAAGACAATCAAATTACAATCTACGGATTAGATGATTTATGGGACGGCATACAAGACTTACCATTACTATTTAAAGACTTAAATGTAACTGATTTTAATCTAGTTTTAACACATAATCCCAGTAATATTGAAGATATTAGCAAATATAACCCGGACATGGTTTTGGCTGGTCACACTCATGGCGGACAGATTTATATACCATATTTGTTAAACGGTATTTATAAAAACCTTTACGACCCCCGTTTTATAAGAGGTTTATATACTGTTAATCAAACCCGGCTTTACGTCAATAGAGGTATTGGTAGCACACTAACTGCTTTAAAAGCTTTTAATAATTATTATAAAATACCTGCTATAAGACTTTTTGCCACTCCTGAAGTTTCAATTTTAAATCTTACTTAATAACCACCAGCCTTGTTTATACAAATTAGTTAATATTTTTAATTTATGACAGTTTTATTCCTGTCCATTTATTTTATGCCTGTAATTTATAAATATAACTATTTAAAACAACTCCATTTATTGCTTTAACATATTATTATCCTGTATTATTCATAAATTTGTAAAATTTACATAAAATCTGTTTCTACTGCTATGTTTAAAATATGCTATATTAACACACTATTATTTTAAATAACAAAGCTCTTAAGAAGATAGAGGATGTTTTTTTCCTGAAATAATAATAAATCTAATTTATTTCTCTACCCGAAAAAATTTAAAAAAAACCTATTTTTTTAAACTTTGATTATAAATGTTTGGTATAATAAACTTCAACACAATTTTCTTACTGTTTTTTTGTTACTTGGTATACTACAAAAATCAATTCTTACCATATTTTTGCTGGATCATTTACCTATTAACAATTTTGTCAGCTTGTAATATATTTGAAAATATCCTTTTTTAAAGTCAAAATGTTAATTAAATATGGTTATTGTTTAAACTAAAATAATTAAATCAGGAGAAAAAAATGTCCACTACTAGCAATAAATCTAAATCTTCTCCCAAAGATAATGATTCTGAAGATATTAAAGATGATGTTCAGGAGAAAGATTCAAGAGAAGAAATCGATGACCTCAGCGACGAAGAAGCTGAAGAGATTATCGATGCACTAGTTAGTGACCGTGACGATAACGTTGATATTGATCTCGAAGATATTGAAGAATTTGACCACGATGAAGATGCATTTGAGCAAATTAAAAAATCTGATGCTGCTGATGATTCTGTTAAAATTTATCTTCAACAAATTGGGCGAGTTCCTTTGTTATCAAGCGAAGAAGAAATTGAACTTGCTAAATTAATTGCCGATGGAAATGAAACCGCTAAAAATAAACTTGTTAAAGCCAATTTAAGACTTGTCGTCAGTATTGCTAAAAAATATATTGGCCGCGGACTTTCTTTCCTTGATTTAATTCAAGAAGGTAATTTAGGATTAATTCGTGCCGCCGAAAAATTTGATTATAAAAGAGGCTATAAATTTAGTACTTACGCTACATGGTGGATTCAGCAGGCTATCACTAGAGGTATTGCTGATAAATCTCGAACTATAAGACTGCCTGTTCATATGATTGAAACTATCGGTAAGCTTAAAAAAGTTACTCGTGATCTCACTAATGACCTCAATAGAAAACCTTCTAAAGAAGAGATTGCCGAAAAAATGGGTATTTCTCTTTCTAAATTGAGACTCGTTATGAAAGCTACACAGTCTACAATTAGCCTTGAAACTCCTTTAAACAAAAAAGAAGAAGCTTCAAGAATTGGTGATTTCCTTATTGATACTAAATCTGATACTCCTGATAGTAAAGTAGTCCAGGATAGCTTAACTACTGAATTAGATAAAATATTAAGTTCTCTAAGACCTAGAGAAAGAGATGTTTTGCGATTGAGGTTTGGCCTAGATGATGGCAATAAACGTACTCTTGAAGAAATTGGTCAGTTATTTGGGGTTTCCAGAGAACGCATTAGACAAATTGAAACAAGGGCTATAAATAAATTAAGAAGATTGTGCAGGAGCAATAGAGGCATTAAGAGCTTAAAGAATTATTTAGGTTAACTTGATATCTTTTTGATACCATTATATGTCTTGGAAATTTTTAATTACTTGTTTTATTTTATTAATTATAGGCTTCACAGGCCTTCAAATTATTGACCAGCGTATTGTTGATGTTAATAAAAAGATTACCAGTATTGAAAAACAAATCTATATTGATAATTTTAAAATTAATATTAATAACTATTTCGAAAACTTAAAAGTAAACCTTTCCTTATTGCAAAGCCTTAATTCTGAACAAATTACACGTAAATGGCTGGCTGAATTTGTAACTAACTATGCTTCACTTTATCCGGCCTTTGATTCACTTTATTTAATCAATAATAATAAAATTGAATACCCTTTTTCTAAAAACTATAAACACTTAATAACTGACCTCACTTATGACCAGAAGGTTAATATTAAATCTGATCTAGAAAAAGCTCTTAATGAAGATATTATTATTCTTTCTAAACCTTTAAACTTTTTTAATGATAATAACTTATACGTTTTATTCTATATTCCTATTCAATCTCCAAAAAAATCAAATTTCCTGCTTGCTATTTTTAATTTAAATCAAATCATTGATAGAAATATTAACTCTATTACAGGCCTGGGTGACGTTTACTTAAATATCAGAACTGTTTCAGATAAACTTATTTATGGAAATAATCTGGAAAATGTTTCCGGTGATAGAATTATTATTGAAGGTATTAAAACCCCGGTTGGTGAATGGGAACTTGAAATCGTTGTTAAAAAATCACAGCAATTTTATTATTTAAGACAATTAATATGGGTTTTAGGTTTTGCATTACTGGCTTTTCTTGTTTTTTATATGTTAAATGTAGATAGAAAAAATGCTGCTTTAACTCAAAACTTTAATGATCTTAAAAATACTGAACTTAAACTCAAAACTCAATATAAAAGAGAGCTTTTCTTAAGAAGAATTATCGAGAAAATTCACACAGAAGAAAACTTCTATCAGCTACTAGATTACTTCTGTTCTGATCTAAGAGAGTTTTTAAACCTGGATTGTATTGCTTTTTTTGAACTAAATCCTAATCCAAAAGTTAAAAAATCTTATATTAACCAGCAAATTAATCAAAATATTCAAAATCAAGAAATTCCTAAAAACTCTTCTCTTTATAACCTGTTAATCAAAGAAAAAAAACTTTTCATGTCTAATGATATATTTAAAAATAATTCCACTGAAGATCACGAACTTGTTTCTTCAAATTTTAAAGTCTTTAAGTCAGCTATGTTTATACCTTTAACCTATAACGATGAGGTTATTGGGCTATTCTATTTCGCCAATAAAGACTTTAAAGACTTTGAAAATAATGACGAAATTGATTTTATTCAATCTGTTCTTGCTCAAATTGCAATCGCTATGTATCAAGCTGATCTTCATTTGGAACTTGATACAAGATCGCAAACTATTATTGAATCCATTTCTCAAGATCAATGCCTTAAAAATATTGTTCAGGTTATTAGAACTTCTTTGAATCTAAATGAAATGGCCTACTTCGTTGATAAAGAAATAGCCACCTTCCTTAAAGTTGAAAAAGCATTTATAATTGAACTAATTGACTCTCAGGAAGAACTTCTATCTTTTAAAGGCGAATTTAACAATAACGAAAACCTTAAAAAGATCACTCATTTCAATAAATTTTACGACCAATTTAAAACCATTCTCACTAAAGTTCCTTCCAATGTCTTAAACAGACAATTGGTTTATCCTAATGCTGAAGATTTCTATAAAGAATATCTTAATTCAACTCAAGATTCTATTCTAGCTAAAGAGTTTCAGGCAAAATCATTCGTTTCAACACCAATATATTTCCAAAACAAACTTTTCGGGTTTCTTACTTTAACCAACATTACCAGTCATTTTAATCTTAAACCTTCAGAACTGGAGTTCCTTTTAAAGGTTTCTGAACAACTTGCTATTGCTATGTATCAAATTAAACTTTATGAAGAACTAAAAAAGTTTACTGATAAACAGGTAATTACAAATAAAATATTTGAGGTCATTCGTTCTTCTATTGATATAGACGAAATCCTTTGGAATTCTGTTCACGAAATTGGTATTTACCTCCAAACAGACAGATGTGGTATTATTGAATATAATCCTGATTCTTATAAAACTTCTCCTTATACCCATGAATACCTTTCTAAGCGTGAGTATAAAAGTGCTAGAAACTTTATTATGTCTGTTGATCCTGATAATAGTTACGCATTCCATTGTTTGCTAAATGAAAAAAGGCCTTTTGTTCTTGATGATATTTCTGAATTAACTGATACTCATGACTCCAGCGAAATAATGCTCTTTCTAAAACAATATAATGTAAAATCTTTCCTGGTTCTTCCTATTACCTATGTCAATGATGTACTTGCTTTCTTGATGTTATGCCAATGTGAAACCACAAGAAGATGGAATGATTCCGATATATATTTTTTGAAAACTATTACAAATCAAATCGCAATAGGTATGCATCAAGCCAAACTATTCTATGAACTTAATCAAGCCAATAAAAAATTGCTTGATTCTTATAAAAAAGAACAAACTGTTAGAAAAATTCTTGAAGTTATCAGAAGCTCGTTTGATTTAAAAGAAATATTTAAAGATATCACTCACGTTATTGGTGTTAACTTAGAAGTTAATCGCTGCTACTTTATGGAATATGACATCGAAAAGGATAAATTTCTTCCTCCTGAAATAGAATATAAATCTGGTGATGACGTTAAATCTATGATTGGCAGAGAAATAACACAAAATGAAATAAAAATTTCTTCTAACCTGCTTAAAAAACGTTCTGTTCCTTTTGTCATTGATAACTTTGAAGAATTTAATATCCCCAATATGGACTTTAAAACTGCCCAGGAAGTAGGCACAAAATCCCTGGTTATTGTTCCAGTCATAAATCAGGACATGCCTTTAGGTGTTTTTATAGTTTCTCAAACAGATAAAATAAGAACATGGACCATAGATGAAATAGAAGTACTTAGAGTTATTGCCGATCACCTTGCTATTGCAATATCTCAAATTAAAATGTATGAATATGTTAGAGAAACAAGTAGGCTTAAAAGTGAGTTTCTTGCATCAGTTTCCCATGAGCTTAAAACACCTTTAAACTCTATTATAGTCTTATCTGAGCTTATGCAAGATGATAGCTCCACTAAATCAGTTGAAGAAAGAATTGAGCTACTTAAAATTATTCATTCCAGCGGTCAAGAATTATTAGAACATATTAACAATATTCTGGATATGGCTAAAGTAGAGTTTACTAAGAAAAAAGCAAACTATAAAAACTTTGATATTAAAGAACTTGCTAAAGAAATTCAATTACTAACACAACCAATAGCAGATGATAAAAAGATTAATTTGAATCTTCATTTTGATGAAAACCTTCCTGACCAAATTTTTTCAGATCGAGAATTAATTAAATTCATTTTGAATAATTTAATGAACAATGCTATCAAATTCACAAATGAAGGCTTCGTTGAATTAAATGTTAAAATTGCACAGAAAAACTCTCTTGAATCTCTTAATCTACAAATTAATAACTTAAAAAATGATAATTATTTAATTCTATCCGTAAAAGACAGTGGAATAGGTATAGATGAACAATACCATTCTCAAATCTTTGATGAATTTAGACAAATAGAAGATGCCGAGGTAAGAAAATACAGTGGCACAGGTCTTGGGTTATCAATATGTAAAAAATCTGTTGATATATTAAACGGAGAAATTATTGTTAAAAGTTCATTGGGTTCAGGTAGCGAATTTACAGTTATTATTCCCTTAAATATTTAACTATGTATGTATTTATTAAGGCATCTCATTTCTTAAGGTTATTTATATTAATTGTAATAAGTCGTCACTTGGGTGACACTTTAACAAAAAATCAAGCAACTTGAATGATGTTTTTATCAACCTCCATTTTACGACAAACGGCCAGTTTTTGTACTGGAAATAAACCTTTAAT
>JBFMGH010000632.1:0-4821 GCA_040752795.1 Cyanobacteriota bacterium | reverse complement strand
TTGGAACTGTCTATAGAAACCTTGAAATGCTTTGTGATCAGGGTATAATTCAAAAAGTAGAAACTTCTTCTTTTCAAAAGCGCTTTGATTCAATTATAGAACAACACTATCATCTGCACTGTACAAAATGTGGAAAACTTGAAGATTCATATTTACCTTTAATAACCGGGCTTGAAGAAGAAGCTAAAAAAATATGTAATTATGATATCACAGGTCACAACATAGAATTTTTCGGAATATGCCCTGATTGTAAATAATAATAAGATTATTAACCTACATTTAAGGATATATTTAAAGAATTTGCACATTGAAAAAATTAATACCTTTATCAGACAGAAAAGAATTAAATTTGAACTGGTATGGGTGTTTACAATATTTTTCTTTTAATCAAGAATAAACAATAGGATTTACAGGAAAATTAAAAATATAACACATATTAATATTCTATCAAACTGTATGGTATACGAATAAAAATTATTAAATAGCTTTCATAGAGGCAAAAAAGATTTATAAAAGAAAGGTAAACAATATGGCTAAATCATTAAAAGGAACCGAAACAGAAAAGAATTTGCTAGCGGCGTTTGCCGGAGAATCTCAGGCACGTAACAGGTATACATATTTTGCTTCACAGGCCAAAAAGGATGGATATATTCAGATTTCTTTGGTATTTGAAGAGACAGCTAATCAGGAAAAAGAGCATGCTAAAAGATTTTTTAAATTTCTTGAAGGCGGTGAAGTTGAGATTATAGCAGCATTTCCGGCCGGAGTAATTGGCACGACAGCAGAAAACCTTAAAGCGGCAGCAGCAGGAGAGCATCATGAACATACGGTACTGTATCCAGAATTTGCTCAGATAGCAGAAGATGAAGGTTTTCCTGAGGTGGCTAAAGCTTTTATGGCCATTAGTATAGCTGAGAAACAACATGAAAAGAGATATAATGATCTACTTAAAAATGTAGAAGGCCAAAAGGTATTTAAAAAAGAAAGTAATGTTGTATGGCGCTGTTTGAATTGTGGTTATTTACATGAAGGCAATAATGCACCAAATGCTTGTCCTGCCTGTTTGCATCCACAATCATATTTTGAATTATTAGGAGAAAACTGGTAGACAGTAATTGTATGAACTAGATATTATTAAGGAGGTTATTATGCCAAAAATTGGAGAAGTTTATAAATGTGAATTATGCGGCAATATAGTAGTTCTTCTGCATGAAGGAGCTGGGACACTTGTTTGTTGCGGACAAAATATGAAACACGAAGCCGAAAATACTGTTGATGCTTCCAAAGAAAAACACGTACCTGTAATAGAAATAGAAGGTAAAGTAGTAAAAGTAAAAGTAGGAAGTGTTGCACATCCGATGGAAGAAAAGCATTATATAGAATGGGTAGAAGCAATGGATGAGGAGCATGTTATATATTTAAAAATGCTCAACCCCGAAGAAGAAGCAGAATTGACATTTAGTACAGAAAAGAACATAATAGGTGCCCGTGCGTACTGTAATTTACATGGATTATGGAGATCATAAAAATGCTCAGTCAACAACTTGAAGAAGCGTTAAATAAACAATTAAATAAAGAATTACACTCTGCATATATTTATCAATCGATGGCAGCATATTTTGAGTCTACAGATTTTGAAGGAATGGCCTTATGGATGGATCATCAAACACAAGAAGAGATGATTCATGCAAGGAAGTTCTATGACTATATAAATGAGCGTGGTGGCAGAGTCAGACTGACAGGGATTGAAGCCCCAAAAGTAGATTGGGATTCACCTTTAAGTGTGTATCAGGATGCTCTTGAGCATGAGAGATATATAACTAAAAGCATTTATGAACTGGTTGATCTTGCTCAAGGTGAAAGAGATCATATGACAAATGCATTTTTGCAATGGTTTATAACAGAACAGGCTGAAGAAGAAGCCACTGCCAGTGCAGTAATATCAAAACTGGAAAGGGTAAAGAACTCTCCTGACGGAACATTTATGATGGATCGTGAGCTTGCAAAACGACCAGCCCCTGTTGCAACATCCAGTGCAGCTGTATAGATTAAGTTTTACTTATAAATCAATTATGCAAATAACTTTAGTTATAACCAGAGAAATTAAAATAATCTAAATCTGCTTACCAGGTGGCATGAATATTTCGTGCTACCTGGAGACTTTTAAGATAAAATTACGGTTTAATGTAAAAGAACAGAAACTGTAATCTGGAGGATAATTATATGAATGATTATTTTAAGGCCTTAAAGATAACAGATAATATATACTGGGTAGGTGCTATAGACTGGCAAATAAGGAATTTTCACGGTTACAATACAAGCCGTGGTACCACATATAATGCTTATCTAGTTATAGATGATAAAATAACCCTTATTGATACAGTTAAAAAACCTTTCAAAGATGAGTTCTTATCAAGAATTGATTCAATAATAGATCCAGCAGATATAGATTATGTAATATCAAATCATTCAGAAATGGATCATTCTGGTCTATTGCCTGAAATAATAGATATAGCAAAACCAGAGAAGGTTATAGCATCTAATATGGGTATTAAAGCCCTTCATAGTCATTTTCATAACCTAAATTACAATATTCATGCGGTAAAAGATGGTGAAGTATTAAATACAGGTAAGTATAATATTAATTTTTTTGAAACAAGAATGCTTCATTGGCCTGATAGTATGATTTCTTATCTAGCTGAAGAACAGATATTATTTTCTAATGATATATTTGGAATGCATCTAGCGAGTTTAAACATATTTGATGATGAAATAGAAGATTATATTTTATTTAATGAATCAGCAAAATATTTTGCAAATATAATACTTCCATATTCAACATTTGTTTCAAAGGCAATGCATAAGCTGCGTTCAAGCAATCTAGAGTTAAAGTATATAGCGACAGACCATGGGCCAATCTGGAGAAAGCATATATCAAAAATATTAGACCTGTATGAGAAATGGCCACTTCAGGAACCTACATTGAAAGCAGTATTGATATACCATACAATGTGGGGCAGCACTGAGAAGATGTCTGATGCAATAGCAGAAGGGCTTGCCAGTGAAAATATAGATGTTAATGTAATGCCATTAAATGTATCACACAGAAGTGATATAGCAACTGAAGTATTAGATGCTGGAGCAATAATATTTGGTACTTCAGTACTTAATGGAAATATATTTCCAGCATCATCAGATGTGTTGAATTATCTTAACGGCCTTAAACCCAAAAATATTATAGGTTTTGGTTTTGGATCATATGGCTGGTCAAAATCAGCATTAGATAATTTAACAACAACACTTGCGAATGATATAGGTATAGAATTAGTTGGTGAGACAATAATGTCAAACTATGTACCTGATAAAGAGATACTAACTAAATGCTATGATCAAGGTGTATTAGTTGGAAAAAAACTAAAGGAGAAATGTAATGAAACTTTGGAAATGCGAAGTATGCGGATACATTCATAAGGGAGAATCACCCCCGGAAACTTGCCCGACCTGTGGAGCTCCAAAAGAAAAATTTGTTGAAACCGCGGAGATAGTAGAGCAGATTCACCAAAATTATGCCCAGAAGTTATCATATGGCAACGATGTTGCAGTTAACCCATTTTTCGGAGATTATGAATCACTAGTAGCTTTTGTCTATAACATCCCGGTAGGAATGCATGTTCCACTACATAAGCACCCGACAACTGATGAGTTATTCTTTATGTTAAAAGGGAAGGTAGAATTTAAGATAGGAGACAAGACATTTGTAGCCACTAATGGTGATATACTGCAGGGTAAAATGAATGTTCCACATACATTTAAAAATATAGGTGATGAACCCGCAGCGTTTTTATCAGTAAAAGGACCAAAGCCAGTAGATCTTGAGTTTCTTGAAGGAGTATAGGGATGTCAGACAATATTGATATAAGGGCATTCTGGACAGTAAGCTATGGGCTTTACATAGTTACTTCAAACAACAATGGTAAGCTAAATGGTCAAATATCTAATACCGTTTTTCAAATAACTGATACACCTGCAAGATTAGCAGTAAGCATAAATAAATCAGAACTAACACATGATTATATTATGAATAGTGGTCATTTTGGAGTCACAGTATTAGAACAAGATTGCCCAATGACATTAATTGGACTATTTGGTTTTAAATCTGGTCGTGATGTAGATAAGTTATCACATGTTAATTATACTGATGGCCCATCTGGTAGCCCATTAGTAACAGACAGTGCAATTGCTGTATTTGAAACAGAAATATTTAAAACTGTTGATGCAGATACACATACAATTTTTATAGGCAATGTAATATATTCAAAACTTATAAAAGAAGGTACACCGATTACTTACGCGTATTATCATCAAGTTAAAAAAGGTAAAGATCCGGCTAATTCTCCTATATCTAAACTAAAAGAAGATAAAGAGAAAAGAGCCGCAGAACTTGCAACTCAACAAATTGATAATAACAAACCAAAAGATGATAAAGTTGTAAATATTGCTGAAGATAGGAGCGATAATATGAAGAAATATGTTTGCGATGTATGCGGATATGTTTATGACCCGACTGAAGGTGACGCTGATGGTGGTATAGAACCTGGAACAGCTTTTGAAGATATTCCTGATGACTGGGTGTGCCCAATTTGTGGTGTAGGCAAAGATGATTTTTCACCACAATAGTTAAATATAGAAAAAAAAACAATATTAATTTGCTTTTAGACTTTCATACAAGTATAAAATATTTGTTGTAAGTGTAGATTTTTAGGGAATACCAAATAGTAATAGTAATTATTATCATTGTTAAATTAACAAAGGAACCAATAT
>JBFMGH010000631.1:0-2429 GCA_040752795.1 Cyanobacteriota bacterium | reverse complement strand
AATTATCACTATAATAAATAAAAGAAAAAGGGATGTTGATCCCTTTTAGATTAATTTTGTATATAGGCTGAAAGGTGTTAGGTCTGAAATTGCTCTATTTTGTTTGTTTCAAAGCAAACTTGCTTTGAAGAAATCATTTTTATAAAAATAGACGAAACATTATCTATACAAAAGGATTTTGATCATTGCCTACTGGTACTGTTTGTTTAACAGGGCTCGGAGCATATTTCTCAAGCAAGAAACCAGCAACACCACCAAACAGAATACCACCAGCCATCATACCCAAGAAACCAAAACCAGGGAAGCAAACAGTTGCTACTGCTGCTCCAAGAGCACCCATTTCCCAAGAAACGAGTGACTTGGCAAGTTCTTTAACAGCTGTAAAACCAGCTTTAAAAGCACTAAATACACTATTAGTTCCTTTTTTCTTTTCGTTTTCAAAGGTAGTTTTAGCATCTTTAACTGCGTCATAGATAATAAAAGCTTTTGCTAGATTCAAAGCCACAAATTTGCCAATGGCACCCGCAGTTCCCTGTGTTATACAAGTAGCATGATCAACATGATGCCAGCCTCTGCTCTTTATTAAACCTTTCCAATTGAATGTGTTAATAGCATTACCAGCTCTAATATGCTGCACCAGGCCTTCGTAAGTAACAGCATTAGCACCACTGGTTGCTAATTTAGCCAGGCCATTTAGTTTTTCAAATTTACTTAAGCTGTTTTGAGCAACTGCTGAATCCCATCTACCATTAAGGATCACTTTTGTTCCATGTTGAATAGCCTGGGATTGGGTTCGGTATTTTGTAGACAGACCGATCCTTTCCCCAAGCGTTCCTGCGGTTGCGGCACCGATTTTGGCTTTTTCGTCTAGTTTCTTTACATATTCCCAAGCATTGGGTAAAGAACTAGGAGCTGAAATTCTTTCCATAGCCGTTTTTCCTTGTAAAGTGTGTAGAATGTGTAGGTAATAAAATAAGTGTTGTATATGCATAAAAACAATCGCTAGCATTTTTGTGATATCTAACTATGAAAAACACCCAAAAAGTTTTACAAAAATATACATTGGCCAAAAAGCTTTATTTACAAAATAATTGGCCAACAAGTTGGCCAATTATTTATTTATAAGTATAATAAAGTTAAATTAAATCATTCTATTAGATTCATACTCTTTTATATCAATATTCCTTTTTCTTAATTCTTTAACAAGTTTTATATTATCAATAACTAATTCTGAAGGGACAACACCTTTTTCTTTAACTTCGCCTTTGCCCATCATTTGTGCAATAACAGACAGAGGATAAGATGTCATTCTCATCATGGCAGATATATCATTCTTTTCGTCGTATTTATCAACAATTTCAACTTTTTGATTAACAGTTTGGCCATTTAAAATACCTTCAGCCTCAACCCTGACCAAAACAACATCCTTAGCATTCACCGGTAATTTTTCATAAAATTGGTGCATTAAAACATTTCTAGGAACAACTTCTTTGCCATCAACAGTAATGCATTTGTAGTCCATCAGGCCTAAATCTAATAGTATTTTACATTGATCCCTATGGCCTTTATATCTGATTGTTTTATAGTCAAGATTTTTAACTTTGTTAGATAAAGTTCTTGGGAGGGTAGAAGTGCCTCCCGAAGTATTAAATGCCTCTATATCAGGATAACCTGGCATACTTAAATATTCATGATCTCCTAAAGGTTCCCCTTCTATTTCCACATGATTTCTAAGAAGGATTGGTATTTCATAGTATTCATTAACCAGACCTTCTGCAGAGAAGAAGATTGAATAATTCATAGGAGGTTCAGGGTCTTGGGGCAAACCACCAACTCTTATTTTTAAGTGTTCAACTGAATCAAATCTATCAGCAACAAGGACCGCAAGGTTACTTGCCAGCCCAGGGGCCAGCCCACAATCAGGGATAATTGTTACATTATTTACTTTAGCTTCTTCATTTAGGGTATATTGCTTATCTACAATTGTATTATTTCCTCCCAGGTCACAAAAATTACACCCATTTTCAATTGCTAGCTTTGTTAAATCATAATTATACCTGTAACTAATTACAGAAAGTACTGTGTTATGCTCTTTCATAAGCTCAACAAGTTTATTTTTATCATTATTAATATCAAGCTTAAGGGTGGTTAAAATGTTCGACTTACATTTTTCAGAAACTTTTTCCAGATTATTTTCATTTATATCAATAACCGTTACCTTTTCAACGCTTTCGGAATTAACCAGATCAAAAACACAGGCATATCCCATTAAACCTGCACCTAAAACTAAGTATTTCATAATATAAATTCCTTCCTTCATCTTCCCTATAACAATTATAATAAAAGATTGGGATCAAATAAATATAAAAGCAAAAAAAAACCGCTCTCAGCGGCATCCTACTATAATCACACACATAGTAAAGAAGAGA
>JBFMGH010000630.1:0-9332 GCA_040752795.1 Cyanobacteriota bacterium | reverse complement strand
AAAATACTGAAAAATTCAGGGTTATAATAGATCTGTGGTTGAATGAATTAAAAAAAATAACCATAACAGATGTTGTTGGAAAAATTACAGAAAACGACATTTTTGGTGGTCGTGGAGGAATGGCCTATCATATATCTCATACATTTCCTGAAGCGCTCGTTTTTCCTACTGAATTCAGAAAGTTTTATATGAATGAACGAACATTAGAATTATATAATGATAGGTTTCTGGAATTACAAAAACAATTGAATGAAGCTATATATAATCATTCAAAGCTTTTTGCCAGAGAAATGAATATTAATAACTGGTTATAGCAAATAATTTTATAAAACTTTAGTTAATCAGGTGTCTTATATTAATTATAGATATACATTATTCTTAGTTATATGTGGATATTTAAAATTAATTGTTAGTAGTTCTTTTGGATGAAAAGAAAAAAATATTTTAAATTTTACTTCATTTTCAGAAACTGCTGCCGATAAACATATAGCGGAGCAGTAAAATGTATAAATATGTCTTTGAATATCCAGCGTTTACGCACAATAAAAATGGCAAGTTTATAGCTGATTGTAAGGCTTTAAACATAGTTGGAGTTGGTTTTTCAGAATTAGAAGCAGTACAAAATTTACAACAAGCCGCCAGCAAATATTTAAGCGAGTTTGAAGTGGTTATTTTGCCGATAAAAAATTAAGAATCCTTTCTATCTATGGCCATTATTGCAGCACCTACTATACCTGAATGGTCTCCAAGTTGTGTCTTGCAAATTTCTATAGAATTGGCTGGAACAGGAAGGCATTTGTTTTTAACTTTTTTTGTGATCATATCAAAGAAAAAGTCAACAGCTTCAATAAGTCCACCCCCAAGAATAATTTTTTCAGGGTTGTAAAAATTAATAATAGTAGCCAACCCGACACTAAAATAATCGGCAGCTTCTGTAACACAGTTTATTGTTAATTCATCATCTTCATCTAGCGCTATGCTAAGGTGTTTTGATCTAAGTTTAAAATTTGGATCAGTTTCATAAAACTGGGAAAGTACGGAACTATTTCCTTTTTTTATGGCTGCAGAAATCTTTTTGGATATAGCTGTTCGAGAGGAATATGCTTCCATACAACCATTATTTCCACATCCGCATAATCTTCCATTAGGTTGAACAATAATATGACCTACTTCTCCAGCTGTTCCTGTTGCCCCATGATATACTTCTCCATTGTGAATTATACCGGAGCCAATACCGGTTCCTACAAATATGCAGACAAAATTTTCACAATCTCTTCCAGCTCCAAAAGATTTTTCTCCTATAGTTGCAACTTCAACGTCATTGCCTAATACAACAGGAATTTTAAATTGTTTTTCAAGTATTTTCTTAAATTCCAGATTAGCACAATCTAGATTTGGTGCTGAAATTAATATACCTTCTTTACGATTAACCTGTCCGGCAGCTCCTATACCAATTGCTATAATTTCTGATTTATTAATTTCTGATTGTTCAATAGTTTTAGTAATTGTTTCAATAATTCTTTCAATAATATAATCAGTTCCAAATTCCATTTTAGTTTTTTTCTTTGATGTTGAAATAACTTCACCAGTTTTTGTGTTTACCAAACCTGTTAAAATTTTAGTACCACCAAGGTCAACACCGATTGCATATTTTGACATTCTTTTCTCCTGAACAAACTGCCAAATATAATTTTACCAGATAGTGAAGTCAAGTAAAATTATTTTTTAAATACCGGCTAATTTTAACGGAAACTAATCACATTTAGTTCCGCTATCTTCACCTTTCCCTGCGGCACAGTAAATGCTGGACCTGAAATTGGTTTCGTAACTGGCATTTGGCTTTAACAATTTATCTATATCTTCAGGTGTAGTGTTCATTCCCTTTAGATCATCTGCAAGCCCTTTTTGGCTATCTGCTAAACTATTTATTTCATCTGCCAGTAGGTTAACTATTTGTTTTAAAACTTTTTCATCTTCATCTCTTGGTTCACCAATGAGCTTATTAAAATGAGATACTGTGGAATTAAAAGAAACTTTACCTGTTGGCAATAGAGAAGAAGGTGGATGATAAGATAATTTTAATCCTTTATCAAAGAATTTTTTTTCATCGTACATATTATATAACTTTTTATACTGTTTGGCATCATTTTCAATTATGTGATGGAAATAACCCAGGTTATGTCCATATATGGATATTACTTTCAACTGGCTATTAATAAGGATATTTTCAGTCTTGTTTCTATTTTCTAATTTAATTTTATTATTTGATATTTGTTTTAAAACTTTAACTAATTGATTTGTAGCACCTTCAGCACCTGCAGTCTGAACATATTCTTGAATATCAAGAGGAACATCTCCAATGACAAGGTTATTAATTTTAATATCTACTGTTTCACCATTATACTCAGGTATATTAGCAACATAATTTTGAGCTTCTGTTTCATAATTAGCCTCATACTTGGGCTTATCAGAAGGATTAATTATAGTAACATTTTTTTTAGAAGATTCTACTACCGATGAGCTTTTCTGAAAGTAGTCAGAAATTTTACCGCCAAAAATTAGTAAAACAAATAAAGCACCAAAAAATACTAATGAAGCTATTAAAACAAATTCTATTGCTTCCTGGCCGTTTTTTATTCTCATATATTCCCCTTATAATAATTGCTCACCTGTATTATTTATAACAAAAATTTGTTATAAATTGAATAGATCAGTTATATAAATTACGTTTATATTAAGATTCCTTTTGGAAATAGTTCCTTTTAGCTGCATATAGCAAGAAGGACAGTCTGTAACAATATTGTTAGCTTTTGAATCAATAATGTTAGTCAACTTTTTATCGATGATTTTTTCTGATATAGCACTTAGCTCAATAGCATAACTTCCTGCGGATCCGCAGCAGTTATACATATCGTAATGTTCAACAAATTCATTTTCATACAATTCTTTTAAAAGTTTGTGTGTATATGTTAAATACTGATCGTCTTTAGAATAATGACAGGAGGGATGATATGTTAAAGATTTAAGAGGGATAACTTTTAAAGGATATTTAGGGTTTAAAGTGTAAAGTAAGTATGCTAGGTCGACTACATTTGTATTATTGAAGATGTTTTCATCTTTAATGCCTCTGGTGCAACTCGGGCAAATTGTTACTATATATTCAGCTTTATAGTTTGAGTATGGGGCGAACCCCTTTTTGTTTTCTGTAATAAATTTTTTATAATCTTTTGTGTCTCCTGAATATAAAGCTGGTACACCACAGCATGTTTGATCTTCCGGATATAATACATTAAAATTAAGGTACTGTAGTAACTTAATAGTATTTAGCCCAAATTCAGGGTAAACTTTTTCTATCAGACAACCTGAAAATAAAATTATTGGGGTTTTATTTGGTTCATAAGGTTTAATTATATTAGTTTCTTTGACAAGTTGTGATAGAGTTTTCTTTGATAAAGAAGGAAGGTTTCTAAAATGTGTTAATGAAGATAATGGCCCGGGAAGGGTTTTAATTTCATCTTTATTATAAAAAAGATTTTGAAAGGTTGATGCAGTAGAAAAAGCAAATTCAAATAAGGCTTTATTTGAAAATAGGCTTTTAATAATTATTTCTTTTGAAAGTGTTAAATTGCGTTTAAGAAATAACATTTCTTTTAATTTAAGAACCATAAGTGGTATATCAATATTAATAGGGCATATATCTTTACAAATTCCACAACCTGCACATAACCTTGTCAGGTCTTTAGAGCTATCAAGGTTTTCAATAAAAGTGGTTAAAATAGCTCCAACACCACCAAAATATTTTTTGCCAAAAACATGCCCTCCAACAGCCTGATATACCGGACACATTCCAAGGCAAGCACCGCATTTAATACAATTAAGTATTTCTTTAAAATCTTGATTTTCTAAAAGTGTTTTTCTGCCATTGTCCATAAGAACCAGATAAACATGTTCAGGGCCATGAACACCATAAACAAGTTCTTTTTCAACGTCTGCTGTTTTGCTTGGGCCTGATATTATGGAGATGTAACTTGTTATAGATTGTCCTGTAGCACTTTTGGGTAAAATATGTAAGATTTTATGTGCATCTGACATAGATTCAACAAGTTTTTCAATTGTTGTAACAATAATATGAACTTCCGGTAGGGTACTAACCAGTCGAGCATTACCTTCATTAGAAATAATAATTATTGATCCTGTTTCAGCAACCAATAAATTGGCACCAGTAATTCCAATATCAGCATCAATAAAATATTGTCTAAGATGTTGTCTGGCAAATTTAGTTATTTCTTTTGGGTCTGGTTTAATGTCAGTTTTAAAATTTTCATTAAGCAGTTTAGAAATGCGTTCTTTTGTCATATGTAAAGCAGGAGCTGTTATATGAGAAGGTTTTTCTCCTGCAAGTTGAACCAGCCATTCACCAAGGTCTGTTTCAACTGACTCAATATTTTGCATAGCTAAAAAATTGTTTAAGTCAATTTCTTCTGTAACCATTGATTTAGCTTTTACAACCTTATTGCCTCTATGGTTTTGAATTATTTCAAAGACTTTCTGGCAGGTATTTTCTGAATTTGTTGTTTCAAAAACTGTTATACCATTATTTCTACAATTTGATTTAAATGTTTCAAGGTTTTTTTCAAGATTATTTATATTATTAGATCTAATATGACTGAGTTCTTGCTGAACCTTTTTAAAATTAATATCCTTTAGAGCTTCTTTACGACTATGTTTGAAGTTTTTAATTGCTTTTTCAAGGCCTTTTTGAAGGTCTTCATCTGCAAGTGCTAGTTTAATTAATTGTTTTAAATCTTTTTCATGAGTTGTCAATTAACAATTTTTCCTCTTCCTAATAACACATATTTGAATCCATTTTCTTCCCATGAATGTTCATCCAGAGCATTTCTGGTATCTATAATTATTTTATTTCTAACCAGTTTACTTATTTGTTTTGGATCAATGTATTTAAATTCTGCGTGATCTACTGCCATTAAAATGCAGTCAGTTTCTTTAAAAGCTGATTCGAAATCAGATAATTCATATTCAAAGAATTTTACGTGTGGATCATATATTGCAAGGTTAAGATCAGGATTATTTTTGATTAATTTAATTAAATCTAAAGCTGGTGAACTTCTTACGTCATCTATATCAGGTTTATATGTAACTCCCAAGAGTGTTATTTTGGGTTTCTCAATCCCTTTTAAGCGTTTTAACATAACATTATATGTAAATTCTGGCATGGCATCATTAATTTGTCTTGATTGACTGATAACTTTAGCAGTAATAGGAAATTTTTCAACGATAAACCAGGGATCGACAGAAATACAATGTCCTCCAACACCGGGCCCGGGTTTGTGTAAATTGACCCTCGGATGTAAATTAGCATATTTAATTACTTCCCAGGCGTTAAAATCAGAATGATGAGCCATTTTAGCCAGTTCATTAGCAAGGGCAATGTTAACATCTCTGTATGTATTTTCCATTATTTTAACCATTTCTGCTGTTGTTGCATCAGTTATATGCATATCTCCTTCGACGAAACAGCTATAAAGTTCTTGGGCCTTAACAGCCGATTGCCTGTCAATACCACCAATTACACGTGTATTTTGAATTAATTCTTTAAGGATCTTCCCCGGAAGAACTCTTTCAGGGCAATGAGCTACAAAAAGCTCTTCGCCAGGTTTAAGGCCTGATTCTAATAAAATTGGCAAAAGGAAATCTTTTGTGGTTCCGGGAGGTGAAGTTGATTCAAGTATAACCAGATCTCCTGGTTTTAAAACATCTAATATTGATTCAGCAGCGGATTTAATATATGATAGATCGGCTTTTTTATCTTGAGTAATTGGTGTAGGAACAGCAATAATAAAAGCATCTGCTGGCTGAGGGTTTAAGAATGCTTTAAGGTTTCCTGAGTTAATTGCTGCTTGAACAACAGTTTTAAGGCCTGGCTCTTCAATATGTATATCACCCTTATTGATTGTGTCAACAACCTGTTGTGAAACATCTACTCCAGATACAGATTTTCCATGAGTTGCAAGGATACTAGCAGTTGGTAAACCTATGTAGCCCAAGCCTAAAACACATATATTATTCATTTTAATCTCCTGATTATCAGAAACATATAAAACCTAGCCAATATATTAGCATAGAGTAATCTATAGTAAATGATAAAATAATCTGCAAGTGGAGAATATAACAATTAATATAACAATACTATTCCTTGAAAGTAATGATAGATTCAAGAGAATTGAGGGCAGGGTGTTTTTCGTTGCGTAGCAACGAAAAACACCCTCTAATAAATTTAGTCCATATATAATTTTCTTTCGAGGATTGGTATATCATTAAAAAGACCTATAGAAAAATTTATAAATTATGATTTGAACTTTAAAACCAGAATGTAATATATGTCGTGTAATTTTGCCTGGCTGTTTTTAACACTCTTTTGTATTGAACCATTAATTGATAATCTTTATTGATAAAAACTAATAGACTTATGTATAACTTGATAAATTCTCAAAATAACTAAGGTAGCAGAGAAATACCCCCTTCCTTAGCCGCTTATTTCTGATATTTTATAAAACAACAGTTATATAGAGGTCTCACTATAATAAATAACTTAAAAACAGTAACTGGTTAGAATTTATTTTATAGTGTGAAGTTAGAGAATAAATTTGTTATTGCAATCATTTATATTTATTTTAAAATCATGAAATAAAGGGAATTAATTTTTAAAATTGCCAGTAAAAGGAGATTCATATTATGAAAAAGAACATTCTTACCGCATTATTAATTTTAGGACTTTGTTTTAGCGTAAATTTAGCTGCAAATGCAGAACAGAGTAGCAATGATGGAAAAATTAAAGAAGTTTATGTTAATCTTGATACCGTATGGCGCAACTCACCACAGGGCAAACAAGATTTATCTGAAATAGAACAGCTTGTTAATGCTACAAAAGAAGAAGTTCAAAAGCTAAGAGATGATTTGCAAAAGATGGGAGAAGAATTTAAAGCAGCTGTTTCTCAACCAGAAAAAGAAGAAAAAGCTAAGCAAATTGAGCAAAAAAGAAGAGAACTAATTGAAATAACTACTCTAAAAAATAGAGAAATTGAAATGAAAAGAAATCAGGCTCAGCAAGAATTTGTTGAGACAATTATACCTATGATCAATGATTACCGCTCAACCAATGGCTATATGGTAATTCATAGATATACTGCTAATGACATCGTTTCTATAGATCCTAAAGTTGATATAACCGAAGAAATCTTAGAAATGTATAGCAAGAAGTAGAAATTTTACAATTATGAAAATAAAACTCCGCTATTCAGCGGGGTTTTGTATTTGTAGCATATTACATTGTCAGAATAATACATCAATAGCCATTGCTGATGCTTTATTAGTTAATATATACCAATCCACGTAAGTAAATTATATATGCTTTAAATTTACTACAGGGCGGTGCACAGCACCGAAAAATACCCGCCCCTTAATACCCTGAAATCTATCATTACTTTCAAGGAAAAGTATATATACATTTTTTACTAATTATTACCCCCAAATATTTATTATGAATGAAACATATCTTAAGCCCCGTAAGGTTTCTGAATATATTTGAGAATTTAAACAGATGATAAATTTTATAATGAACGCATAAATAAAATAGACTTCAGAAAATAAAGGGTTCGGGTGTTATGCCCGCCTTCGGCGGGCATAACACCCTCATGATTTCCAGTTATGTCTCATAATTTCATGCGTTTACTATACCAAATTATTTTCGATTAACAAAAAGACCGGAGATTTCTCTCCGGCTACCTAGCAGTTTACAGTTAGGTAGTATTAAGCTACCTAGGTCGATTAGGTCTGTTTATATCGGGTACGTTTTGGTATTGTTGTTGAATCTGCATATTATTGCCATTTATTTGATTTTGAATGGGAATAGGTTCTTCTTGTTTGCTTGAGTCTGCAAATAGTGCCAGGTGTGCAACATTATTATTATAATTGAGTAAACTGCCAGCTATATTTTTACTTTTTATAGTGAATTCATTGCCCACACCAGGGTTAGCTATTTCTTCATAATTACTGTTATTAAGTGAGTTCAAGAATGATTGTGCTGTTGAAATATCTGGAATGCTTTTAGTGAAGTTATTATCTACCGCATCCTGTGTATAAGATTTTAATAACTTTGGCCACAGGCTTTCAAAAGTGTTATGCTCTCCGAATATATCCATATTTGATACTTTATTGTCTATTTTTATTATTACTCCAACATAGTTACTATTATCAGCAGCTAGATTTTTAAAGTGATCATAGTAACCAGCAGCTTCTTCTTTGTATTCTTTCACTTCATAACTGGCTCTATAATTACTGGTATTGCTTACAGCACCAAGGCTATCATTTTTCTTGGCCACTTCAGACCACACAGCGGACTGGGACATTTTTTGAGCTACAGTCGACCGTAGTTTATTTGAACCAACTACACCTGAAGGAGCAAATTTATCAGTTTGTTTAACCCATCTGCCCTGTTCTACGCAATAAACAGCAATATTATATGACTTTGATGTTGGGGAAAGTATAATATCATTAGAGATTATTCTATCCTGTTTGGCACCTTTAACTATTTCACCAGACATTATGAATACAGGATATTTTGATTCATTTTTTTGTAATTTAAGTGTATTAACATTTCCAGAGCCTATTTCATTAATTTCAATGGTTCCATCTTTCATAGAATCATCTAATAAAAGATAAGTTTGACCAGATTGTTTTGAAGCAATAAGAGGGTAGACAGTCATGTTTTTATATGATCTTGCTGAATCAATTTTTATATTATCTAAAAAGCCTTTTAATTCGGCAAGAACATTGTTAGCAGGTTTTGATAGGCTAAATCCTTCAGAGGCAAATATTATTACAATTAATACCATTAGAAAAAAAACACTAAAATCCTTCACGTATTTGATAAAACTCATACGCCACTCCTTATAATTAGATTATAAATAACGCTTTAGATTTTAGGACAAATAAAACTTTTTTTTGTTCCAGAAAATATTTTTAGTTTTTACAAGCGCTATAAATAAAATATAAATGAAAGTAGTATCAAGAGCTAAAAGTATGCTACAAAGCTTTTTGATTTAATATGTAGTTTTATTGAAATTGATTAATTTATTCGATATTTTTCTGAATTCTATTTAGCGTTTGTAAAAATATTAGAGTATAAATTTGTAAATTTATAATGATTTTATTGATAATTTTTTTTATGATTGTGCAAAGGAAAACTTTTTTATATTGATCCTTGAAAGTAATTTATAGATTCTAGATTATATGGGCCGGGTGTTTTTGCCCGC
>JBFMGH010000629.1:0-7035 GCA_040752795.1 Cyanobacteriota bacterium | reverse complement strand
TGATAAGCAAATTAAAAAGTTTTCAAAAAAATCCACAAAAAATTCAGAACTATTTTTCTGGTGTAAAAGTACATTATGCAAGTGCTTCTTAATCTTTTTGTCAAACTTTAGGAGGTCGGAGTAATACCACACAGCGGAAAAAAACCAGCACCCTATAATCTAAAGTAAAATTGTTATTATATCTGGTAGTGCTCACCTAGTTTTTAATTGGAGAATGATTATGAGTGAAATCTTAGTTCAAAGACCAAAAAAAGATCAGTTAGATAAATTAAATGTGGATTCATGGAGCACCTGGGAATGTGAGGTGTCTGATTTTGACTGGGAATACAGCGACGAAGAAGTTTGCTATTTTCTTGAAGGTCTCGTGCTTGTTGAAACAGAAGAAGAAAGGGTCGAAATTCATCCGGGTGATCTGGTTACTTTTCCGAAAGGCTTACAATGCAGGTGGCATGTTTTAGAGCCGGTTAGAAAAGTCTATAAGTTTAATTATTAAAAAATCTTTAGTGCCTTGTTAAATTCTTCTGATTTAAAAAAGGAAGAGCTCCGCAGCAATGCTGCAAGCTAACCCGCATTGCCAGCGCTTTTATTATTTGCAATAATTCTCATAAACTTTATACATATAATTATTATTAATAGGCTGTGCTTCTCCTACGAGTTTTTTGGCAATAATTAGCTCATTATTACTGTTTATTAAACGTTCTTCCGCTATTTTTGTCGTTTTATTATTGCAAGAAAGTTCATATAATCTATAAATATGATCAAGTTGCTTTGAATCAGGAACTGAGACACTTCTTTCTTTTTCTTTAAGTTCAAATTTTAACAATACTGGAATTTTATCATTTAAACTTTCTTTTATACCATCAATATCAAGAAAAATTTTTGAATTATTGTCCTCATCAATTAATTTCCACGTCAATGCATACACTGGAGTGATCATTAATATTAATATTAAAAATGCTAATACTTTTTTAATCAATTGATAGCTGAACCTCCTTTTGGAGGGTTAGCAGGATCAAGAGGTACTATTAGCTTATCACCTATTTCAGTCACTTTTATTGCCAGTTTGAATACATCGCTTTTTATATCCGTTGAAACCTCTTTTTTGCCTGCTTTAGGTATCGAAACTACTGCCTGATGGTAGCTGGGTGAATAACCCTTAAAACCTCTTTCTATGGCATTGTTTCTTAATAATATTTTTACTGTTACCTTACCATATTCAGGATGTTTTAAGTATCTTGATTCTACTACCCTTCTATCAAAATTAAATACAGGTTTCTTCCAGTCTTTAGGGGTTGTATTTATTAAAAGATCCTCAATGACTTCCTGGGCTCTGGTAGATTTAACAAAGGTGTCAGCTGAACCATTAAAGGAAACTTCTTTATGTTGATTTGTTTTGATTCTGACCGGGTTAATATTTGTATTTTTAAGACTGTTAATAATCATTGGCAACTCTCCATTTAACATGTTTATTCTCTCGCTTTGGTTAAAATAACCTGAAGATAAATTGATTCTATTTAATTAAATGTTTTTTAAAACTTTTCTTCTATTTAGCCAGCATTATTACATAAACACATTTTTACCTAACTTAATACAATTATTTATATCTTTATGCTAAGTTAATAACAATAAAGAGAGATTTCAAACCAATCGGGGATTAATTTAAAGGGATAATATGCGGGTTCTACCTTTTGAGAACTCAGGCAACTTAAAACACTATGTTGCCGGGGGAATTTATAAAAATACTGATATTCAGGCTTCTAATTTATCTAATAAGCCTGATTTAATATCATTTATGGCTATACCGTTAGAAGCAATTAAAAGTAAATATTTTATTCCCGTATGGCCAGAAGGTTTAAAAGTTAATCCTGAACCCAGAATTACTTTAAATAATTCTAATAATTCAAATAAAGTTTCTGTGCCACTTGCTTTTAATAAAAAAAATGATACCGATTATGACATTAAATATAGTGTTTGTCCTCAAGATTTTTGGGTTACACCAAGAACAGAAATACATTCTTTAAAAGGAAACATAAAACCCGGGCCTGAAAATGATAGAATCAAAGTTATTGATAAAAGATCCAGAGTTGCTTCTCCTGATTCGTCTTTAAAAATGGTTTATGATAAAGATTCACCTCAATTTGATCGTGTTAATACTTTTTATTTTGTTAATAAAACACTTGATATGTACGAAAAAGCTCTTGGACGAAAATTGTCCTGGTCTTTTGATGATAAACAACTAAAAATATATTCCCGGGCAAAAAGAAAAAGAAATGCTAAATATAACCGCCTGGATGGTTCAATTCAATTCTGCTACTTTAAAAAGCTTTTTAGCATGAAAGAACCAGTTTATACTTCCAGAATTGCTGATATTGTTACTCATGAAGCTGCACACGCTATTCTGGACGGTCTTAAGCCTTATTATCATAACTGGGGATCTCACAGCTCTATAATTCATGAAGGCTTTAGTGATTGCTCATCTATGCTGGTCGCACTATGGAACGATAATCTTGTTGATGAAGTTATCAAAGAAACAGGCGGAGACCTTAGAAAGGATAATTTAATTGCCTCACTGGCTGAACAATTTGGTAAAGCTACAACAGGTAAACCTTATTTAAGAAACGCTAATAATAATTATAATATGATGGATTTCAGAATTGGTAAACAATCTAGCGAGCATCATAGTTTTGCCAGCCTTTTTGATGGCATGTTTTATGATCTGGTGGTAGGAATGGCTCAGCAATATTCTAATTCTATGCCACTTAGAGAAGCTTTGTTTAAAACCAGAGAAGATCTGACTGGTTTATTTGCCAGAGCTATGGCTGACTATGCCCCACCTGGAAATGTCTTCTTTCATGATATCGCTAAAGCTATCCTGGCTGCCGATGAATATGACTTTAATGGTAAATATAATACCCTGATTAAAAATGTTTTGATTAATAGAGGCTTATTAAATAATCAGCAAATTTATGACTGGGAATCAGAGCAGTATAAAACTCCTTCTTTAACAATATCAAAGGACAATCTATTGTCTAAAAAAGCTATAGAAAACTTGATTAATAATAATAAACAATTGCTGGGGCTACCAGAAAATAATACATATGAATTGGAAAGTGCCTACTCGGCTAAATATAACCAGCTCTTCTTGCAGCTTGTTGCTCCTAAAAAGCTATTGGTAATGGTTCCTGGTAATATGGGACATACTTATCAGCAAGTTAAAGTTTATGATGGCGTCACCCTCGGTTTTGATAGCAATAAAAACCTCTTCTATAAAGCTGTTAACAATACTGATGAAAAAGAAGTTGAAGATGCTATCAAAAATGTTGAAATGGCACTATCTCAACAAGAAATGCTTTTTGCTAATAATAAACACGCTGAACCTCTTGTTTATAAAGAATCAGCTAATTCTAATGTCCTTGTTAAGTCTCCAATTATTAATTTGTAGTTTTGATTAATAATGAGGTTTATTTCAGAATAAAAATTTAACTTTTTATTACTATCTCTTTCTTTGTCAGATAATTATTCATATGCAAAAGTTCTTTTTACCCCTTGTATTAATTTTTATGTCGATAGCACTTTATTTCCCCCCGGCATTTACTTGGGGCAAACCATATATAGCTTTATTTTTAGGCCTTGTTATGTTTGGCATGGGTGCTACACTTACAACAAAAGATTTTGTCAATGTTTCTAAAAACTGGAAAGCGGTTATTGTTGGGGTTGTTGCTAACTATACTGTTATGCCACTTGTTGCCTGCATCCTGGGCCTTGCTTTTTTTCTTGATAAAAATTTATTCGTTGGTATTGTTCTTGTCGGTTGCTGCCCTTCTGGTACAGCTTCTAACGTTATGACATTTATTGGCAAAGGCAACGTTGCACTTTCTGTCACTATGACTATGATTTCTACTATTGTGGCTCCTGTCGCTACGCCAGCTATATTTTATTTGATCGCTAACCAGATGATTCATGTTGATTTCTGGGGCATGGTTAATAGTGTTTTACTTATTGTTATTTTACCTGTTGCCCTCGGCTTAACAGTAAGAAACTTTTTTGAAAAACACGTAGAATTAGTTATTCCTTACTTACCCCCTTTTTCTCTTTTTATGATTGCCTTAATAATTGCTATTATCATAGGTTTAAACCAGAAAGATATTTTAGAATTTAAAGTTTTAATAGTTCTGGCAGTTATAATGCATAACACACTGGGCTTTGCCCTGGGTTATTTTATCGGGCATCTCTTTAAACTTGATGATAAAGACTCAAGAGCAATGGCTTTTGAAATAGGTATGCAAAACTCTGGCCTTGGCACGGCTCTGGCAGTTCAATTTTTAAATGCTCATAGTGCTCTGCCAGCTGCTATATTTAGTTTATGGCAAAATATTGCTGGCAGTTTTCTGGCTAAATTCTGGGCTGATAAAGATCAAAAGAGCCAGTAGATCTTTATGTATTTTTGCTTAAAATTTCTAGCTTTTCTTTTATGATTGATTTTCTTTCTATTCTGTCTCCTTCTGTTTCCATAGGGCTATAGGTGTAACCCATTTCAATGTTTTGAAGCTCAATTTTATAATATTTTATTGCATTAATAGCATCACCCTTTTCTTCATAACATTGAGCTATATAAAATTCAAAACCTCTATGATACACTTCGGGCTCATGTTTACTTAAATATTCTATTGCTTTATCATATTCACCTAAAATATTATAAATATTGCCTATTTCAAGTAGGGCATTGACTTCAAATTCTCCCTGCTTTGTTATATTACGGGTGATTTCTTTTCTCTGGCTTAATTTAATTACTTTCTGAAAATATGTTATTGCTAAAGTGTAGTTCTTCATATATTTGTAGTTATATGCTAATCTCTGATTAATTAATATTAGCCTTCCTGTATAATCTACACTGTATTCATCTGAGTTAGTGATTTTAGTTCTTTTTAGTAAGTTTGATAACTCATATATGGCATATTTACATTTGCCTCTTTCAGTATAATCATCAATAGTATCAATGATTTCAAAGAATTTGTCTTCATTAAGATCTTCTATCATCTTTGAACTGACCCGGGCTTTCTTATATAAGTCCCAGGTGACTATTATAAAAAATGCTATTATCAGTATTGCAAAACAATTCATTAATCAAACCTGTTATTACTGTCGAAAAAATACTATCCGGGTGTTTTTAGTCATTACAAATTGACAAAAACACCCGGCTGAAAGTTGTTTAAGACTAATTAATCTGGTTGCTTTATAGATAAATTTCTACATATAAACCATGTCTGCCAGTCTTCTGGCATCTTCTAAAAACTGATCACTTGTTTTGTATTGCTGAACAGCTCTTAGTTCCCCTAGTTTCCACGATAGATCAGGATCAGAATGCATTGTGTCTTTACGCCATGCTTCTAATACTTTAATGGCTTCTTCTAAATATGGTGATTGATAATTAAAGCCCTCTTTTTCTAATTGTTCAAGGCGACGGGGGTTTCTGCATTTTAAACCTTCTAATAGATCTCTTTCTCTTGAGTCACCAGGAAACCCCTTAAAGCTAACGGTGTCCTGTGTCAGGTGTTTTTGGTATTGTAATTTTGGTTGACTTGCATTAAAACTAACTGGTGGCTTAGAAACTTTGTGGCTGTCCTGTGATTTGAATCCCATAAAATTAACTAGCATCTTTTGCATCCTTTCGAAAACTTATTTTAGAGGGAAGATAAAACAAATTGTTTCTAGAGAGTATTATTTTAAACGGCTCTAAAAATTGGAATATGTCATTAATATAAAACTAATTTTACAATTGTTTATAATTCTCTTTAAATTACAATCTTAAAAATTTAGACTTAATACCCGTTTATATTTAAAATTTAAATAGAACAAGTGAGATTTATGAAACAGGAACTTAAAAAAAAGTTATTTAATCTTTTAGGTATTAAACACTGGCGTAGTGGCAAGTGTAATAAATGCGGTCATTGTTGTCGAACCATTACATTCAGGTTTCCAGATAAACTTTTGACAAGAGAATCAGAGTTTGAATATTTGAAAAAGCAAATGCCACGCTTTGAAAACTTTTATATTTCTGGAAAAGCTGATAATGGAGTTTTATTATTTACCTGCAAATTCTTAACCGATGATAACAAATGCGGTGTATATTATATGAGATCACCTTTTTGTAGGTATTATCCGCATTTTGATAGTAAATTTATTAGAATGGGGGGCCAGCCCCTTGAGGGTTGCGGGTTTTATTATGAACCTGTTGTACCTTTTGATGAAGTATTTGAAAAACAAAAAAACAAACTGGTTAAATGCATATTCTAATATGTATTTTCAAGAGTATGAATCATTGAATCCACTTTTTTAAGAGTTTCATTATCTATATTATTGTTTAAATCTGTTGGTGGATTCTTTAATAAATTTTTAATTTCATGTAAATATTCTAACGCCTTTTCATTGTTTCCTTTACCTTTTTCTGATAGAGCAAAATAATAGCAATTCTTAAGATTATCTGTACAATTTATTGCTGATTCTATTGTTTTATTGTCACCGGCAGATGTTGTTTTGCTTCTTGTTCCAACTGATTCAATAAGTTCAGATTTATTGAGTTCATTAGCATTTGTATTTTCTGTTTTTTCTGAGTTTATTAATGTTTCAGACTCATTAGTTACTTCAATTTGCTGGTTATTTTTATCCTTAAGTTTGCTGTCTATACTTGATTTTGTGAAATTATATGAAAGATTATACGCAACAACAAAAGCGATAATACCAAATATAACTGATAAAATTTTCTTACCCATAGTTTTCCCTCTTGTTGATGAATAATTTCTGAAAATTATCAAGCGGATTTTTTCAGGCTGGCTCAATGGAAAATATTATACTGCAAATTTTAACAATTTAATGTTTCTTTTCAAGTATTGGTATATGTTATCTAATTTCAAACAGGAATTACGCAATTTAAAATAAAAGCTTAAAAAAAGTTCTTATACCCCTTTTGTTCTTGTGAACAATCTGATAGTATAAGAACATGTATAATAAGAATTCCTATAGATTAGCACTCTTGGG
>JBFMGH010000628.1:0-3558 GCA_040752795.1 Cyanobacteriota bacterium | reverse complement strand
GATAATGTAAATAGAGGGCAATTAATTGCATATCTTGATCCTGAAGCATATTCAATTCAACTTCAAGAAGTTCAGGCCTCACTTGAACAGGCCAAGGCATCAGAAATAAATGCAAATGCAGATTATGGTAGAGTAAAACAATTATATATTAATAGAAATGCTTCAAAAAGTGATCTTGATGCAGCAAGAGCTCAGTCAGAATCTTCTAAAGCTAACGTTAAAACAATGGAAAAGAAGCTAGAATCTGCAAAATTGAATTTGAGTTATACCAAATTATATTCACCTATTAGCGGACGTATTGCAGATGTTTTTCCTAATGAAAATGAGAATATCAATTCAGGACAGGAAATTGTGCTTGTTATTTCAGATTCTTTGCCCAAAGTAAAAGTTACGGTGCCAGAATCATTGATATTTCTTATAAACAAGGGTGATATAGTAAAAATAACCTTTGATTCAATTAAAAATAAATCTTTTAGAGGAATAGTAACCGAAGTAGGAATTGCTGCAACAACAAAAGCGACAACATTTCCAGTAAAAATTATTTTAGATGAAGATATAAAAAACATAAGATCTGGTCTTGCTTCTGAAGTAACGTTTACCTTCAGGCATGAGGCAGGTTTTAAATACTTTATTATACCTCCTATTGCAATACTCGAAGATAGAAAAGGTAAGTATGTTTACACAGTAATCAAAGACAAAAAAGATTTAGGAAAAATAGAAAGAAAAAATGTAACAGTGGGAAATATTAGATCTGAAGGTATGGAAGTTTTAACCGGTCTTGAAAATGGTTATAAGGTTGTAATTGCTGGCATGAGCAAGATAAAAGAAGGTGAAATTGTTAAAATGGAGAACTCTGGTAAATGAATATAACTAAGCTTGCACTGGAAAAATCACGAGTAACACTGGTTGCGGTTCTAATAATAATTATTGGTGGAATATTTTCATATTTGGGTTTACCAAGAGACGAGGATCCAGGTTTTATAATCAGAGTAGCTACAGTTATTACTAATTTTCCGGGTGCCAGCCCTGAACGTGTTGAAGAACTTGTGACAGATAAAATTGAAAACGTTGTGCAAGAAATGCCGGAACTTGATTATGTTGCAAGCAACTCCAAGACAGGTATTTCTATAATATATGTTGCTATTAGAGACGAATACACAGATATGCAACCGATATGGGATAAATTAAGACGAAAAGTGGATAAAGTTCAATCAGAGCTACCTGAAGAAGCTTATGAGTCTGTTGTTAATGATGAATTTGGTGATGTATATGGAACTATTGTTACATTAACGGGAGAAGGATTTAGTTATGCAGAATTAAAAGATATTGCAGACGATGTAAGAGATGAGATATTAAATATTTCGAATGTTTCAAAAGTTGAAATTTATGGAGACCAGGAAGAACAAATATTTATTGATTATAGTAATTCAAAGCTTTCAGAATTTGGTCTTTCTCCCCAGCAGTTAAAACAAATGCTTGAAGCAAGAAATATTATTATACCCGGAGGAGAGGTTAGATTTGATCAGGAAAGATTAATTCTTGAACCTAGTGGAAATTTTGAGTCAATAGAAGATATAAATAAAACAATTATAGAGCAGCCTGATACTAATGAAATAGTTTATCTTGGAGATGTAGTAGATATATACAGAGGTTATGTAGATCCACCTGCAGAAATGATTCATTATAATGGCAAAAAAGGTCTGGCACTGGCAATATCAATGAAAGAGAATGGAAATATTATAGATATGGGTAGTGAGGTAAATAAGCTTATTACCAGGGTTGAAAAGTTGTATCCACTTGGAATTGATTTTGATGTTGTAGTATTTCAGCCTGAAATTGTAGATAAAAAAGTAAATGAATTTATTAATAATCTATTTCAGAGTGTTATTGCTGTTGTATTTGTAATGATGATATCAATGGGGCTCAGAACCGGTGTATTAGTAGCCTCATTGATTCCTATTTCAATGTTGATGGCACTAATGATAATGAGATATTTGGGTATTGGCCTTGATCAGATGTCTCTTTCGTCATTGATTATAGCGCTTGGTATGCTTGTAGACAATGCAATAGTTATGTCTGAGTCAATAATGGTACATCTTAAAGATGGTAAAAAAGCAATTGATGCAGCAGTATTGTCTTCAAAAGAGTTGCTAGTTCCGCTGTTAACTTCAACTTTAACAACAGCGTGTGCATTTTTGCCAATATATCTTGCAGAATCTGCCACTGGTGAATATACAGCTCCAATTTTTAAAGTAGTAACAATAACACTACTATGTTCCTGGATACTTTCATTAACAATGATACCGCTATTTTGTGCAAAATTTATGAAAATTAAATCTGAAATTAAGTCCAGTTATGATAACAGGTATTATGATATATATAGAAAGTTTTTAATAACAGTATTGAAAAACCCATATAAAACTGTTATTGTAACGGTTGTAGTATTTATATTAGCAATGAATGGCTTTAAATACATACCAAATCAATTTTTCCCTTCTTCAGATAGAACAATGTTTACAATTGAAACAACATTACCTTCTGGCACTGCAATTGAAAAAACTTCTGAAGTCGTTTCAGAAATTGAAAATTATCTTAAGAAAGAATATCAAACAAATGATAAAAGAAAAGAAGGTATAATAGATTGGGTTTCTTTTATAGGAGAGGGTTCTCCACGATTTGTTTTATCTTATAACCCAGAAACTTCCAGCCCTGAGTTTGGAATGTTTATTTTAAATACTACTTCTAACCAGATAATAGAAGGAATAGCCGAAAAAATAAGGTTATTTTGTTTTGAAAACTATCCAGATCTTATTGCAGAAGTTGAACCTTTAAGCTCTGGGCCATCTTATGAGGCCCCCATAGAAGTAAGAATATCCGGAAAAAATCAGGATGTTTTATTTAGCATAGTAGATGAAGTAAAAGAAAAACTTGAAACTATAAAAGGTGTAAGAAATATTAGAGATAACTGGGGAAATAGAACTAAAAAATTATTAGTATCTATAGATTCAGCAAGAGCCCACAGGGCTGGCATAACGAATCAGGATATTGCATTATCATTAAAAGCGGCATTAAGTGGTTATGAAACAACTGATTTTCGAGAGGGTGATAAAACAATACCTATAGTATTGAGAACATCTCAAAAACACAGAGATGATTTAGGTAAACTGGAAAGTATTAATGTATATTCTCAATCTTCTGGTCAATCAGTGCCATTAAAACAGGTTGCTAATATAACTCCAGTCTGGAACCCACCCAAAATTTTAAGAAGAGGAGGGCTAAAAACTGTAACCGTTCAGGCAAGCCTTGAAACTGATATGACAGCAACAGAAGTTAATAATCAAATAACTCCCTGGTTGAAAGAAAAAAGCAATAACTGGGGCATAGGCTATAAATGGGAACTTGGTGGTGAAAATGAAAAGTCTTCATCTGCTAATCAATCAATTATAGATAAAATTCCAATAGCTTTACTTGCTATAGTATTAATTCTAATAATCCAGTTTAACTCTATACGTAAAACAACAATTATTCTTCTAACTATACCACTAGGTTTAATTGGTG
>JBFMGH010000627.1:0-3308 GCA_040752795.1 Cyanobacteriota bacterium | reverse complement strand
AAAAATAAAAGGCTCCCTTCTTTCACTATTGACCCCTCGGTAAAATAGTGCTTTTTCAGGTAACCTCTAACTCTGGCTACTATATCAACTGTATCTCTGGCGTAAATTTTACCGATATATTCTTCAGTTTCAGTAACTTCTTTTTCTTCAAGATTAACAACAGATACACTGGGAGCAGGTGGTGGTCCTTCTCCTGGTGGGGGGCCAGATAATTTTGAAAATCTGCTGCACGATACATTAAACAATAATAATATTGTTGTTATGCCTACAGTAATATATTTTTTTGTATCCATGTTTAGTTTTCTCCAACAGAAATGATTTACTTATTTAAATCTTTGATTCCGGCAATAATTAATCGGTAAATCTTTGCAGTTAATGACTCAAGCTCTTTTTTATCTGGCTTTTCACCACTAAAAAAGTGCTCTTTAAACCTGGCAAAATTATGATTTAGCGTAAAAATATGTGATATTAAAACAAAGTACGCATATCTAATATTTGATTCTGATATTTTATCTTCAAATAGTTCTCTTAAAATACTTTGAAACAAACTAAAATGAAATTCCTGTTTCTCTCTAAGTACTGTGTTGATAGACTTTTTTAATAAAATATCTTCATCTCTCGATAATATCTTAAAAAACCACCCTTTTTTCTCATCTGAATATACCATCTCAAGCAACGATCTGATTACTGCTTTAAGTTGCTCTTCAACGTTAAGGCGTTTAATTTTATCTGGCAATCGAGCTTCATCTGTAAAATTAAAGGCTTGCAAACATGCTTCTTTAAAAAGGTTTTCTTTACTTCCAAAATAATAATTTATTGAAACCTGATAAGTTTCTGCTTCTTTGCAGAGGTCTCTAATAGTTGTCTTTTCGTAACCTTTTTCTGCGAAAAGCCTGCATGCTGTTTCTAAAATTACTTCTCTGGAGTCACTTTGTTTTTGTACTGACATAATTGCCTTAAATAAAACAATCGTATTATACAAATGTATAATACAATAATATAATATGCTTGTACTATAAATAAAATAAATAATCAAGTTTTTGACTATATTGATCCTTGAAAGTAATTTATAGATTCCTGATTATAGAGGCTGGGTGTTTTTTGTTGCGCAGCAACGAAAAACACCCTATAGTAAATTTAAAGCATATATAATTTACTTACATGGATTGGTATAAAAACAAAAGCTTTGTGAGAATTCTGCTTAACTTCTGTTGAATAAATATCAGAAATTACTGGCCAATGAAATAAAAGCCTAAAAGGCTTGCTTGGGGGCTGTTTGAAACTGATGCTATTTCCTGTCATCCTAGTTCTTCAAGCTAATAATTTGCTGAACAATAACAAATAATTCTTTTTTCATATTAAATCATTGTTGTGATATTATGTAGTTCCAATAAATGGTTATGTTATTTTATCGGGGAGTTTGCTTTATGAAAATTGTTGAATGTGTACCTAATTTTAGTGAAGGAAGAGATAAAGCCGTTATTGATGCAATAACAAAAGAAATAGAAACTGTAGATGCTGTCAAATTGCTTGATGTAGACCCGGGAGCTGATACCAATAGAACAGTTGTAACTTTTGTTGGAACTCCGGAAGGTGTTAAAGAAGCTGCATTTAAAGCAATTAAAAAAGCTGCCGAAATAATAGATATGTCTAAACATACTGGTGCACACGCCAGAATGGGGGCAACGGATGTTTGTCCTTTCGTACCAGTTTCTGGTGTAACAATGCAAGATTGTGTTGAAATTGCTAAAGAGGTGGGTGCAAGAGTTGGCAAAGAATTAAATATACCTGTTTATCTATATGAGAATGCTGCTTCAAAGCCAGAAAGGCAAAACCTGGCTGAAGTTAGAAAAGGTGAATATGAAGGATTGTCTGAAAAACTTAATGACCCTGAATGGAAACCTGATTTTGGTCCTGCTGAATTTAATTCTAAATCTGGAGCTACTATTATCGGGGCTAGAGAATTTTTAATTGCTTATAATGTTAATCTTAACACTAGAGACAAAAAATTAGCATCTAATATAGCTCTTAACATAAGAGAAAAAGGCAGACTTAAAAAAGATAAAGACGGTAAAACTGTTAAAGATGAAAATGGCAAGAGCGTAATGATTCCGGGAACCTTAAAAGAAACTAAGGCTGTTGGCTGGTATATTGATGAATATGGTATCGCTCAGATATCAATAAACCTTACAAATTATAAAATTACACCATTTTACTCTGTTTATGAAGAATGCTGCCGTCAGGCAAGAGATAATGGATTGGTAGTTACTGGTAGCGAACTTGTTGGCCTTATACCTAAAGATGCAATGGTCGAAGCAGGTAGATATTATATTGAAAAACAGGGCAAATCTCCGGGGCTTCCAGAATCAGAACTTATTTTTACTGCTATTAAATCTATGGGCCTTGAAGATATAGCACCTTTTGACCCTCAGAAAAAAATTATTGAATACTGCTTCCAGGATGGTAACAATAAACTTGTTAACCTGACTACTAAAGGGTTTGTTGATGAAGTTTCAATGGATTCGCCAGCACCTGGGGGTGGCAGTGTTGCTGCTTTAAGTGGTTCCCTTGGTGCAGCCTTGACTTCTATGGTTGCTAATTTAACTGTTGGCAAAAAAGGCTATGAGGAACATTTTGATACGCTTAAAAATGCTGCCATCAAATGTCAGGAATATAAAGATAAACTTGTCTATCAGGTTGATGCAGATACTGACGCTTTTAATTTAATAATTGCAGCTAATAGAATGCCAAAAAAAACCGATGAGCAAAAAGATGAGAGAAATAAGGCACTTCAAGAAGCCTATAAAAAAGCTGCCAAGGTTCCATTTAATACTGTTAAGTGTTGCAGAGAATCTCTTGATACTATTTTAGAAGTTGCTCAAAAAGGCAATGTTAATTCAATTACTGATGCTGGTGTTGCTGCACTCTGTGCTAATGCTGGTGTTAAAGGTGCTGCAATGAATGTTAAAATTAACCTTGAGCCAATTGAAGATAAAGATTTTAATTCTACAATTCTAAAAGAAACTGAACAACTGGAAAATGAAGCTGATCTACTAACTGAAAAAATTACACAATTAGTTAATGATAAAATCTATAAACCCCTTTTAGAACTTAGTAAATAGATTTTATAATTTTTTCTGACAGCATGCTGAAAAGCTTCAGCATGATATTTAAAATATAATTAACGACTCTCTTGGTTATAAGCTAAAATGATTTTCAATTAATTTACGTGCATATGATAAATTGTTAAAATAATGTTAAGAAATATTGCTATTAGGAATTATTACTATATAATGTTTATATGTACT
>JBFMGH010000626.1:819-16142 GCA_040752795.1 Cyanobacteriota bacterium | reverse complement strand
CTGTCTGCACTACGGCAACACAATAGGGCTAAATTTGGCAATATTAAAAGAACGATACAAAATCAACTATACTCAAAGCGTGATGGTATCGATAGATTTAACCAGAAAATTGCATCGTGAATCTTTAATAAATTCCAAATTATAGAGACAGGGTGTTTTTACCTGCGCAGGTAAAAACACCCTAGAATAATTTAACTTCATAGATCGTTTACTTCCGTGGATTGGTATAGAATTAATTTGTGAATACAGATAAAGTATTTTCACCTGTTTGAAATTTTATTGTCATTAAAAGTTTAAACAAATAACTTTCTCTAAAACTTCCTACTCTTCTACCATTAATAAATTGAGGTTTTCTGGGTATAAAAGTTTCAAGAACAGTCTTTTTAGGGAATCCTTTTGTTACAGTAATGCTAACTTTCCCACTATAGTTATCTGTTAAAGTAACAACATAATCATTATATATGCCCCAGTAAAGAGATTCAAATTTATTAGTAATTATAGTTCTAATATATTGAATAAAAACATTTTGAGCATTCCAGCGAATTTCGTTATTATAAGTTGCTTCGCTTATCAGCCGTATCATTTCATATTCTTTGTCTGAAATATTATCAATATTTACTAAACCATTAAGGCGTAAAGGCCTCATAATTGAATTTAAAGAAGGATTATCAATTCCTGAATGAATTTGCTTTTCGCATGTTTTTATTTCTATTTGTTCTTTCATTCCATAACCCCTATATTTGGCTGACTTGCTAATAATGTAAGACGATTTTAATTAATAGATTAATTGTTTGAGCAATAGATGAGAATAATTATTTATGAAAATAGTATTTATACCAAGTTGTACTTAATAGACAACTTTTTGCTGCCTTAAATTGTTTCAGAGTCTAAAATACTGAAATAAATTCAGTATAACATTGATTGCAACTTGGTATTAAATGTAATTAAAGAACAATAAATGTTTTTTAACCTTCCTCCCTTATAAATTACCTTTAATAATAATAATGTATCTCCGTGATATCTCTTGTAGTAATAAAAAATATTTGTACTGCTCAATTGTTAGGCTAATAAACCAAATCAAGCAGTACAAATGTACTATTTAAATGATTTAAATGCCTAACAATTTAGAGGTTGCAATTGTTTTTATAATTCTAGAGGGGTGAGTAAGCTAGAAATCTATAATCTTTATAATTAATTTACCTGATTCAAGTAGTAAACGGGTCATGGTAAGGATATTTGTTTTTTAAAGAGGAATTATTTAGGGAGATAAATTAGAGGAGGAAAGGATTTTATGACAACTATTGCATTTTTACAGTATCCAAACAATAATCAGTATAATAACTATGCAATTAACAACAACTCATCACCGGCTTATTCAACAATTCCACAAGCCGGAATTACTTTTAGCCCAACTGTACAACAGTCAACACAACCACAATCAAGCATTGATAACTTGCTAGGTGGTTGGAATCAGCTTAATAATGCTACACCTCAGCAAAATCAGGCTCAGAACCCTATGATGCAATTTTTTCAAATGATGATGCAAATGATGATGCAAATGATGGGTATACAACAACCTCAACAACAACAAAGTCAGTCACCTCAACAGCAGGCCCAAGCCCCATATGGAACTCAAAATAACTCTCAGGGTTTTCCTGTTGCTCAGAATACTCCACAAAATGCTCCTCAAAATACACAGGGTTTTCCTGTAGTGAAAAATGCAAATAATGGTGGAGCCGCTGCCAGTGCCGCTGCCGGCCCGAATGGAGCTGCTGCCAGTGCTGCCGCTGGTGGAAAAGGTGGAGCTGCTGCCAGTGCTGCCGCCGGTGGAAAAGATGGAGCTGCTGCCAGTGCCGCGGCTGAGGGCAAAAAAGATATTAAAAGTATGTCTAACGATGAATTAGAAGCGGCTCATAAAAAAGCAAAAGGTAAAGAAGCTGCTGAAATTAGTAAAGAAAAACACAGACGTAAAAAAGAAGGAGACGGCAAAACTTCCAGTGGTAAAGAAATGACTGACCCTTATGAAGTAAATATCAATGGTGAAAAATATGTTTTCGTTCAAGATAAAAATAAAAATGGCAAAGTCGATGGAGAAAGTGAGTTTTTAGGATTCAATGATAAAAAAGGAAACCTTTTTAATGGTATGAAAAAACTTGATAGTAATGGAGATGGACAGGTTTCCAAAGCAGAAATGGATGCTCAGGGTGTCAAGTTACAGAAAGTTGATAGTAATGGTAAATTAACCAGTCAAGCCAAAGATGTTCAAGGTGTTGATTTAGCTTCTTTCAAAGAGAATGCAAACTTTAACGGTTCTGGTGAAGCAGGTTCATTCAATGTGAAACTCGCTGATGGTCAGACTGTTCAGGGTAAAGAAATCTTTGAAACTCTTGAAAAACTAAAAAGCTATTTCAGCTAACTTCAAGCCAAAGAATAAGCCAGAGGTAATCAATCGATTGCCTCTTTTTTTTGTGCTTATCTTTGTAATCAGGCAATTTTATGATATTTTATTCTGTATCTGTTAATATAATATTAAAATTTGTTATTAATATTACGCAATATATTATAGATAAAGTATTTACAGAATATTTATTCTCTATATATTTGTAGATATTGGATATTTGACGTTTATAAGTATTAAAAAGATTTTTGTTAAAGGGCGTTGCCCCTTAAATAGTAATTGTTTTAAACCTATGATTAGTCAACAAAATGTTGGCTGGTTGATAGTATTATACATAATAATTATATAACTTAATAGGTGTTATCATCTATCTATAATAAATGATAATGCCTATTAAATTGTTTGAAACACTGTTTATAATAAAAATATCTTCCCAGACAAGTACAGGAGAAATAATAAAGAGCGAATTCAGATAGTTTTATTCTGATAGTCTATCTAACAGAAGCATTAAGTTGTTTTAAAAGATTAAATAGTTAATTTAAAAGAATAATACTATTATTTTCTTCCCTAAAATATTGTTTAAGAGGTCTTTATAAATTTATTTTATGATTATTCATTATTAAATGAGAATAATATCTATTATTATTAGTATTTAACTTTAACTTTTGATCATTATGAAATAATTAATAGTGATTGTGCTTTTGTTAAGCTTTAACACAATAAATGTTTATCTGGAGGAGGTGAATATTTAACATTTAACTCTAATTTGAAAGTAATTATTAATGTAATTGTTGTTTATTTTTACACAAGAATTAACAATGCCATTTTAGAGAGAGTTTTTTGTATATTTCAATTATGTTAAACATTTCCTTAAGTATTTTTAAGGTATAGAGGTATCTGCATAATTAATAATAAGTTCATAAGCAAAGAGCCATAAGCAAAAGGAGAGAGAGTATGCCATTAACAATGAAAAAAGTTTCCATGAACTCACAGCAATTTACAATGAACAAGACAAAAAGTGGTGAGAATAACACTAAAATGTCTATAACAAAAAAATCAACACTAGAATATCAATCAGACAAATCTTCTAAAAATAAATCTGAAAATGATTCTAAACTATCATTTAAAAACAAGATTACTTTTACTTTTCAAACTGATCAAAAATTATCTAAAGATGATACAAAAAATATTCAGGGTCTTTTTGAAAAATTATCTAAAGCTGCTGATGGAGGATTAGATATTAATGGTGATAATAAACCAAAACAATTAGGATCTACTCCAGATGCAGGTAATTGCCCTGATGGCAAATGCCCGAATTTTAGTTATCCGGCCAATAATGTATTTAATAATAATTGTCCTGATGGAAATTGTAATGGTATGTCATCATCTTCACCAGGCTCAGCTCAATCAGGCAATAATGCACAGGCCCAGGATGGTGGAATGGGTGGACCATTACAGGGTTTTTTACAGGGATTAATGCAAAAACTAATGGAACTTATACAGGGATTATTTAATTAAAGCTATCTAGCTATAAAACCTATTTTTAAAGGGATAAATTATTAATTTTTCATTCTGTAATATCACATAAATAGAGCAAAAAGTATTATTTTTATTTTATATTAACTACCAACAAATTATATTAGATAATTATAGTTTGTTTATAGAGGTCGTAATTAAATCCTAACAGGTAAAATATCTATTATTATCTTACAGGGTTAACTAAAGAGAGTTTAAAAAACAATAAAGGCTATTGTCAGTGTTTAATAATTGTTATTAATCTGCAAGAGATTAACCTGACTATTATTTGAGTTGATACTCAAATAATGATTGTTTTTATAAAAATAAAAAGTATTAAATTATTTATTAAAAAACTTAGAGGAGATTGTTTTATGTCTACAAGATTATCAGCCACTATTCCAGTCTATAAACCTCTTAATAATAATACAAATTATAAAAAAAATAATGATTATTCAAGAAAAGAAAACAAAAACGCTTCAAGTAAATCATTTATTGACCAGTTTTCTGATGTATTTAAGATGTTTAATGACCTATACAACGTTGCAGAATTAGATAATGGTATATTTAATAAGCCCGAAATAAAAGAAAACAAGCAATATACATATTTAAATACTGATAATAAATCTCAATATAATAAAAATAATCAGACTGCATCGTCACCTTTTAGACAAGAATATAATTTTACAAGATCAATTGAAAATAACTCTTTTAGCATGCCCGGTGAAGTTGGTGTAAACGAACAAGATGGGGAAATAGACTTTTTTAGACAGGGATCAATTGGAGACTGCTGGTTTTTAGCTGGTATTGATGCTGTAGCCAAAGACCGGGAAGGCGCTAAAATGATTAAAGATGCAATTAACAAAAGCCCTAATGGAGGCTGGGATGTTAATTTTAAAGGCTGCCCTGAAAGAACCTTTCATGTTTCAGATAGTGAATTGCAACAATATGCTAGCTGGTCTAAAGGAGATCCGGATGTTAGAATTCTTGAAATAGCCGGAAATAAATGGCGTAAAATGTATCAGGGGCGTAATTTGCATGCCGGCAACCCAGGAGATGCCCTAAAACTGCTTACTGGTTTGAATAATAACGTGGCTCATTCCAGGTCTGCAATGAAAAATTTATTAGATAGAGCAGCGGATGATCCGGATGGTTTAACTATGACCAGCTGCTGTTATAGAAATGATCGCTCAAAAGGTCTTGTTGCAAACCATGCTTACAGTATTGAATCTGTTGATAAAGCAAATCAAACTGTTACGCTTAAAAACCCCTGGGACAATTCTAAACCGGTTACTATTTCTTATAATGACTTCTTAAATTCTATGGGACAAACTAGCCTGCAGGAAGAAGCTCCTTTTAAACTGGATGATAAAGATGATAGTAAGCCTGATAATAACGACGATAAAAATAACTTAAATGATAAAGACCTTAGTCGTAAATTTATGGATGGTTTGCTAACAAACATGATGCAAATGTTTTCACAAATGATGCAAATGATGATGCTACTTATGAAAAATAATAACGGACAAAATAATTCATTTTCTCCTCAGGATTTTGATTTAAAACCAGTTGACTTTTTTTCTTAAAAACAACTTTTGATGGTAATTAAATAAGTTTTAAAACACGTAGTTAATAAAATTCTCTCCTCCACATCCGTGACCCTACCTGGATATAATTTACAAGGAGCTCTCTTTAGCTCCTTTTTTTATTTGTTCTTGATATTTAAGGTTTATATATAACCATATCAATATTATAGAAAAAGAAAAAGAGTATAGTACTTAAAATAACCCCTCTAATTTACTTACTAAACTCTGATCAATTTTTATTTATTATAGTATCTTTATACTATTTATTTAGTTCAAATGCCTAACAATATAGCCGTTGCAGTTTTTTTTATAATAATAGGAGATTATTAGAAAGATTAGCTTACAATTTATTCCCCTGTAACCTATGTTATTTAGTATTTATAGCTAAATTATACAATTATTTTTAAATATGTTAATCACCGAAACCTATTACGCTATGGTTACTATTTCAGATAGCCTATTTAAATATTAAAAGGATACTAACTTAGTATAAAAAGGTTGAATTAGGGGAGAGAAGAAATGATCAATACGCCATATAACGTAATGAATTTAGTAGGTGCAACACCTACAGGTTCTAAGTTATTAAATGAGGCTGCAAGACAGGGGGTTAATATACAATTTTTACCAAACAATGGTGATAATGTAATTGGCCAGTATGACCCAACATCAAATACAGTTAGTGTAGAAGAAAATGATTTAGAAACAATGGTAGAAGTTTTAAGCCATGAATTAGTACATAGCACTACACCTGGCAATGGCAACTCTTTAGAAGAAGAATATTCAGCCTTTTTGGTTGGAGAAAAAGTCGCTGGAGAAGCAGGTGTTGATTATAATCCTCATTCTAATAGTTTCTGGTCTGACCACGTAAAAAGCAGTTATGGTGATCAGGGTTTAGTTGCTTCAAACGGTATTCTTAATGATCTTGGCATGATGGGTATAGAATTGCCTGGATTGGGCTCAACTGGAGGAAATTTGACCCCGGGGCTAAACTTACCCGGTTCAGAATTTACAGCCTCTGGAGGGATAGGCGCTATGGCAAGTGCTGGTTCTTTTGGTGCTTTTGCTGCAGCTGGAAATTTAAATTCACTTCTGGGAATGAATATGGGAGGAGGGCTTAATATTATGGCATAACAGTTTAATTTCCATAAGATCTTTTATGTGCCGATGAAAGTAGAGAGATAAGGTTTAATAAGTAGTCCAAGGCTTATTAAACAACGCCAGATAAATATCTGGTGTTTTTTTATTGTTTATTTTTGTCATCTAAAATTTTATCAAATATTATTTCATCTATATCAGCTACTAAAGGCATTGATAGTTTATTTACATCTCCGTTGGAGTTTGTATAAAAAGTTATTTTTATTTTTGAAGTTTCAATATCTTTTTCATCGTAGGCTTCAAAAATTTCATAATGATAGTGACGTATTGAAAAATCTTCTCTCATATTGCCTTTAAGTTTATTGCCATCTTTTTCTATTATTACCAGGCCATAAGCCGGGTGTTTGTATCTGCCTGCGTAATCTTCAAGTTTATGAGAAGGTTTTGTATTCAGTTTTTTGATTGTGTCAGGTAAATTAGTAATTGTTTTCTTTGTCTCCTCTGCTTTGGCAATATTTTCTCGAGCCCTGTCAAACCATGGCACTTCTTCTAAACCAAGCATTTTATCATAAATATTGTAAGTTATAAGATCAGCTATAAAATTTCTTGTTGTTGAAAGAACAACTATACCAATATTTTCAGCTGGCATATAAGACATTATAGCTCTAAATCCGTCAATTTCTCCAGTGTTAAAATAGATAGTGTTGCCTCTATAAGTTGTCACTACCCATCCAAGAGAGTATGTGTTATAAAATAGTTCTTTATAGTCAGAGTATGAGGGTATAATAACCCGAGGATTATTTAGCTTATTTACAATTGCTTCTGAAATAATTTGTTTGTCTTTAAATTTACCACCATTAAGGTTGAAAATAAGCCAGTTTGCCATTTCCTTTACGTTAGAATTTATAGCCCCCGCCGGGGCAATATTATCAAGATCACGATATTCTATTTTCTTTATCTCTCCTGAGTTATTTGAATATGCCAGTGAATAATTATTTGAATTTGTTAAATCTTTAATAGAAAAGCTAGTTGAACTCATCTCCAGAGGAGTTAGAAGTTTATCATTCATAAATTCTTCCCAGCTTTTACCACTGATTTTTTCAATAATTTTACCCAGAACTACATACATCATATTATTATATTGCCAGCCAGAACGCAATTCTTTACTGGGTTCAAGGTATTGTAATATATTATACACATCGTCTCTGCTTAAATTTGAACCATACCAGACTGAATCATGTCCTGGTACTCCTGATTGATGTAAGACAAGATCTTTAGCACTAACATGATTTGTAGCATATTCATCTTTAAGTTTAAAATCTGGTAAATAATCTTTTATTGGCCTGTTCCAATCAAATTTACCTTCATCTTCAAGTATACCAAGTGCAAAACATGTCATAGACTTAGTATTTGATGCAATTGCAAATATTGTTTCAGGTGTTACTTTCAGTTGCTTTTCAACATCTCTAAATCCATAACCTTTGGCATAAATAACTCTATCATCTTTAACTATAGCTATGGCCAGACCGGGTACTTGCCATTCTTTCATTTCTTTTTCTATTAAACTATCAAGCCCTTTAAGATTATCTGTTTCTTTTTCCGCTTCTGCAAAAATTGAACCAAAGTTTAATAATGTTATAAGAATAAGTATTATTAGCCATAATAATTTCTTGTTCATTTTTTTTCCTTTGAAACAAGTTTTAATACTGCGGGAGATTTGTTTAAATAAAATAGTGTTAATCTGGTGCGTGAGAGTTATATTATTAAGAACTAGTCTTGCAGTCAATAAACAGGTTGTTGAGATTTATTGTTTTTATCTGGCTAAATTAAGAGTTAATAACAGTTAAGCCTGTAGGTATTATTAGATTAATAATATAAATAGACTAAACAGTTTTTTTTAAAAAATTAATTAATTCTTTTATCTAAGTAATTCTACTTAGATTTTATGATTAATTTTGCTTATTGCTATATAAGTTGCAAAGCTCAGGATTTATTCTTGAAAAATGTTTATAATTAATATTGTATCAACACACAGGCGTTAATTTTCGGAGAGAGAAGTCATAATAGAGAGAGATTATGCTAATGTTTAACAATTTCGACTTTTTTACATTTATCAATGATTTGGTAAACGAGTTTATTGGGCGTATGCAAATTTATATTGCTTCAAATTATGCTTATTCTTTTATTAAATACAATTAGGTTAGTTAATAATAAGGAGGTAACTGACGGGTAACTTTTTTAATTTTTTATCAACTTAAAATAATTTAAATTGAAACGGAATATTTAATTGTTTTAATCTTTCATCTAGGCGTAAATAATTGTCGTTAATGTAGCTTCATAAGAGCGAGTCACTATTAAATTGGTAGAGTTAGGTATTAAATATCTAACAGGAATTAAGTGAGAGAGAGAAAAAAATGAATTTTGGAGGACCTTTTGAATATGTTGAGTCTTAATTGGGATTTCATACAGCAAATTCCAAGTAGAGTCTGCTGGAATTGTAACAGCGCTAAATCATCTAACAATAATGTTTTAATGCAAAATGCTTATTATCCTGACAATTCATATAATCAGGGGTCATTAAATAGCTTATTTGGTTCAATAGATAACAGTATCGTTGCAGATCCCTATAATTTTGGCTTTACAGCACCACAGAATAATATAGCTCAACAATATGCTTTTAATCAACAGGTTAATGCGTTTAATCCTTTTCAGGGCCTGATGCAAATGATGATGATGTTTATGCAAACTTTTATGCAATTTATGAATATGGCAAATCCACAACAAAACACCGGGCAAAATATCTTACCTGGTATGCAGAATACCCCTTTGTTAAACGGTGGAGCTATTGCTTTTACAGGCAATGATGCTAATGGTAACACTTTTGCTGGTGCTGCTACATTTAATAATACAAATAATACTAACAACAATCCTTATGCCGGACAAACAAATCTAAATAATGCTCCTGTAAATGGACAGGGGCTTGCGTCGCCAACGCAGGGAAGGGTTTCGTCTGAGTTTGGAATGAGGAATCACCCTATTTCTGGCGATAGAAGAATGCATAATGGCATTGACATTGCAGCTGGTGCTGGCACAAGAGTTAATTCTATGAAACAAGGCAAGGTCGTATTCGCAGGAAAGCAAGGTGGGTACGGAAATCTTGTCATTATTGATCATGGTAATGGCCTTACAACCAGATATGCGCATCTTAGCTCTATAAATGTAAGAGTTGGAGACACCATCGCAGCAGGTCAACACATTGGTGGTGTTGGTACAACAGGTAATTCTACTGGCAATCACCTGCATTTTGAGGTAAGAGAAAATGGTAAAGCTGTTAATCCCAGAAACTATATCAACGTTTAATAGGCTTATAACATTACTTATCGTTTATATTTATTAAATTAATAATCTAACAGATTGTAAGTTAAGAGAGAAAAAAGAGATACGTAGGAGATTATAAAATGGTTAATCTTAATTGGGACTTTTTACAGCAATTTCCAAATGGAGCATGCTTAAATAATATTTCTAATAAAGTAGCTAACTATGAAGGAATAATGCAAAATGCTTATTACCCTTCAAGTGGGTATAATCATAATTCTCTTAATAACTTATTTGGGTCTATAGATAAAAGCATAGCAGCAGATCCATACAATCTAGGCTTTACAGCACCACAAAATAATATAGCTTCTCAGTTAGCTTTTAATCCTCAGAATAATGCTTTTGACCCTTTTCAGGGACTGATGCAGATGATGATGATGTTTATGCAAACTTTTATGCAGTTTATGAATATGGCAAACCAGCAACAAAACCCGGGACAAAATATTCTACCTGGTATGCAAAATAATCCTTTATTTAATGGAGGAGCTATAGCTATTACTGGTACAGATGCGAATGGGAATATATTTGCTGGTGCTGCAACTTTTAATAATAATACAGGGCTAAACAATCAGAACCCTCTTGTGAACCAGACTAATCCATATAATAATACCCCGGTGCTTCAGGGGACAAAAGGAAATCAGGTTGCCCAAATTGCTTTGCATGAATCAACACTTGGTATAAATGAAGCTGATGGATCATACAGAAAATACGGGCAACCAAGTCACTGGTGTGGAGCTTTTGCCGAATGGTGTGTTAAGCAGGCCACCGGTGGAAAAGTGCCATGGAAAGGTGAAAACTTTCATTATGTACCCAACATTACCAGCTGGGCCAAAAAGAATAATGTCTATGAAAGCTATAACCCTTCTACTGTTCAACAAAGAGTTAAACCTGGTGATATGATTATTTTTCAAGGTGGTAGAAGAAGTGAATCTTCTCATGTTGGAATTGTTACAGCCATAAGACCTGATGGTACTATTGAAACCGTTGAAGGAAATACTTCTGACCAGTGTAAAAAAAGGGTCTATAAACCGGGTGATCCTAAGATTCAGGGCTTTTTACTTGTTAATCAATTAGAAGCTATGGGACTAATATAACTTAAATCTCCATGTCTATATGCGTATCCAAACCATAACGTCAACCTAATACTGCGGTCTGCCCGCAGTTTTTTTTATGTCGCTAATCTAAATATTTATGCACATTTCATTTTAACTACCACTTTTTAAAAACAAAAAAAACAGCTATAACAATTAATATAAACCCAACAATATAGTTCCATTTAAGGTTTTCTTTTAAATAAAATATTGAAAACCCACTAAACACAACCAGACTAATTACTTCTTGCATTGTTTTTAACTCAGCAGCAGTAAATACTTGATGCCCGATTCTATTTGCAGGGACCTGAAAGCAATATTCTATAAATGCTATCAACCAGCTAACCAGAATTACTATAAATATTGATATTTCTTTAAATTTTAAATGACCATACCAGGCCATAGTCATAAAAATATTTGAAAAGATTAATAAAATTACAGGTATAAATGCATTATTCATATTCACCCTTTTTTATAGTCAAAAATAATGCTAATAATATTAGGTGAAATAAACTTTATCAAGTACTATTTTTTATTATTAAAGCTTTTTACCCGGTTAATTCGTGTGAATTTGTTACATTTACGAAATGTGTCTTCTAATGAAATAATTAAAAATACTGGATTTACTCACTGTAACCTCCTCGCTGATTCCTGATTTGTAAATAAGCAGGGTTAAGGGTTTATTCTGTTTTAAATTGGATCATTATAAAAAAATCAATTACGTTTGTTATTATATTTACCAGGAAACTCCCCAAAAACCACTTATTAATTAACATCTTTATTTAAATATTTTATTTTTTCTTCGACTCTCTTTATGTTTTCTCTTAATGCTTCTTTAAATGTTGGCAAGATTTCAAGTTCAAGAGCTTTTCTGTAATTTTTTAAAGCTTCATTAAGATTATCAATTTTCAAATAGGCATTGGCAAGTGCAGAATAATAATGAGGAAAGTCAGGTATTAATGATACAGCAATACTAAAATGTTCTATCGCCTGATCAAATTCTCCTACTTCTAAATAAAAACCTCCCAGTAGTGCATAACAACTTGGGTCATCTGAATCCATTGCTATTGACTTCAGAAGGTTTTCTATAGCAAGCTTATAATGGCCCATTCCAGAATATGCTAGACCAAGACATTTATAAGCCTCTGCTGAATCGGGGTTAATTTTAATTGCAAAGAAGAGTATTTTTAAAGATTCACCATATTCATAACATTCAATATAAGCTTTGGATAGATCGATATGACATTGAAAATTTAATGGGTTAAGATTTATAGCTTTCTTATAGTTTAATATAGCCAGATTGTACTGGTGTTCTTTATGATATTCTCTGGCGGTTTTATATAATTTTTTGAAATCGGTTTCCATGTCTATCCTGATTTATTTATTCAGTTTATAAAATATATCTCTGAAAAACTTATGTTTATAAAACTATCAGGGGCCAGTTATTTAACAGGGAACAATTTAAAAACTATGTGCAGCCTAGCTATTTAGGCTTGTTGAGCGGTCTCTTTTTGTTAGTTTATTTGTGAATTGATATATTTAAGCATAAGTCTTTAAAATTAAATTTAAGTTTTGATATTATACCACTTATTATTTATAGGAAAAATTCAATTGTTAAGTAAAAAATAGTTAAAAAAAATTTATAACAGGTAAATTTATAATAATTTAATTAGTTAATTTCTAATTGGCCCTTTTGGAATATTGTCTCTTGTTAATGTAAGTGATAACTTTTACTAATAACGTTATTTTTTTTGGAATTAAGAACTTAATGACAGAGCGACCAACTCACCTTTCTACTATTGGTTATAGCCACATAGACAATAATATAGAATTTGAAAAAATCTGTTCAAATATTTTAAAAACAGGTTATAAGTATTCTATTTCTAATGGTACTGGTGGTGCTTACTATAAACTTTCCAACCCGGAAGGCCCGGAACTCTGGATTGGAGTAAATAGAAATGGTGAATTTGAAACGTTTATTCCTAATTTTGCTTCTCAAAATATTAACAAAGTTATTATAAATGAAGTTATCACTAATCCAGATATACCATTTGAAGGTGTTTATGTAGCCAAAATATTCCCATCTGATAATACGAAAGAGTTTTTTCCATTGATATTTGAAACCCCTCACCATCTGTTAATGGCTTATGATAATTATCCTAAAGAGGTTCAACTATCATTGAGTGCTTTTGCTGAAAATATTAAAGTTTTTAATTCTGAAGAAGAATTTAAATTAAGTCAAGATGGTGAAATTACATTTGCCACAGAATCGTTTTTTCCTGTCGGACAAATTATTTCTGATGAAATGAATTCTATTGTTCCTGAAGCCACTGCTCATATTAATGGGATAATTAAAAATGCTTCTCTTTTAACTAATTCCAGAACAAGTGAAAACTTTTACAATATTACTGTTTCAACCTTAAATTTATATATTGACATTATTGCAGATACCACATTAATTAAAGATACTCTTCAACCAGGTAGTATAGCCTCAGTTAATGCCTGGATGGTTGGTAAATTTAATAATGGAGCTTAAATATAAACACTTATAAATTTTCCACACACCCGGGCTGTTTTATATTGTTTTAAATTAAGACAGCCCCTTTTTCTTTCAAGAGACCTGTAACACTATAGAAGCTAAGGCTTTAGTTTGATTTGCCTGATATTCAACCCCAACAAACTGCCATCAAAAGCTTTTTAAATCTTAAGTAGGTTTTCTACTTTACTGACTTTTTTATTAAAAATAACTAACTTGTAAATCAAAAATAATTAAAATGAACTATTAACAAACAGGTATGAATTATATAAACTTACAAAGGCCTTACAAAATTAAATTAACAAAATATAATTATTGTAAGTAACTAATCAATGTAAAATGTCTCCAATTCAGACAAAAAATAGAAATATTCGTCTGCAAAGTGTTTTAAAGGGTTTTAAAGCCCTTTTTATTCTTTAGAAAGCTGTTCAAGTTTGCTATCAATATTTTGTGCAAGTTCAGGGTCTAGTTGTATGGCTTTATTGATCATTTCTGCCATGAGTTCATCATTGTTTCGTATTTTATAAACAAGTGCGAGTCTTAAATAGGCTGAAATAAAATTGGGGTCCAGATTAATAATATGGTGATATTCTTGTATTGCAAGGTCAAAGTCTGCAGATTTTTCGTGTGAAATGCCAATATTATATAGTGTAAGAAGGTCATCGGGGTTAGATTTTAAGTAATACTCATAATTTTCTATTGCTTTAGTATATTCTTTTTTCTCAAAATATGAATTACCCAAACCTTCATAGGCTTTTATATTGCTATTATTTAACTCCAGGCATTTTTCAAAGCACTGAATAGCTGCATCATAGTTCTTTATTGCATAATATTCTTCTGCAAGGAAAAAATAAATGTTTGGATTTAGAGGCTCTTTTTTAATTGCCAGTTTAAAGTGCTTTATGGCTAATGAGTGTTCAAAATTTATTGAATATTGAAGAGCTTTTTCTAATTCAGCATTTTGTTGATGCTTGCAAGACAACAATAATAGACCTGAAAATATTAGAAATATAAATGTTATTATGCTTTTTTTCATAGTTTAAGTTAATAGAATAAATATTATTATGCCATTATTTTATAACAGAAAAATTCTTTCTGAGTATTCATACTAATACACGAAAATAAACATTATATTGCTATAATCTACTGTAGTGTGTTTCTCCTTCACTGTGGAGGAAAGCACCCAGCCTCTATAATCTGGAATCTATAAATTACTTCAAGGATCAATATAAATCTTCAAAATGAAGATTAGTTAGTGTCACATAAATCTTATACAATTGGTTCTCTTTCATACTTTCTTCTTAGTTGAAAATAAGACATTGGTTTTCTATTTAATAGCTCTGTTTACTGAGCAATTTTAAGCTGAAAAAGCTTAAATTATAAATAACAGATAAGTTTAAAGGTGTAAGTATATGAATATGATTATATTACCTATAAAAAAAATCTATTCGGGCCTGGCTCATATTGATGCAAACTTTCCAAATAATACCAGTAATTCTGTTATTAGAATTATAAACAAGACTGAAGAAAAAGTTCGTGTTTCAGTATTTAAAAAACCTTTTGAGTTTACTGGAAAAAACAGTGAAAAGATTAATGCTTATTGTTAATAATTTTATTTATACTTTTCCTTGAAAGTAATGATAGATTTCAGGGAATTAAGGGGCGGGGGGTTTTGGTGTTGTGGGGGGGGGGACAAACCCACAGGAGAAAATTTAAAAATTATAAAT
>JBFMGH010000626.1:0-809 GCA_040752795.1 Cyanobacteriota bacterium | reverse complement strand
GGTGTTTTTCGGTGCTGTGCACCGAAAAACACCCTGTAGTAAATTTAAAGCATATATAATTTACTTACGTGGATTGGTATAAATAGCTAATAAAAACACACGCCCTTTAATCTAGAATCTATAAATTACTTTCAAGGATCACTATATTTGCCATGGCATTTATTGCAAAACGGTATAAATTGCACAATCAGTGGAATAAGATTAAAATCTATTAGCTTTCCGGAATAGTTATTCAATCAGGTTTTTGTTTTACTGATTTTCAACCAGTAAATTTTTACTGTATAGACGTTAAAAAATTCTAACAATGCATCGCTAGCAAATGTTTTTATATAGGTAGGAGAGTTTGAAACGTTTAATATTTAAAAGGAGATAGCAAAATGACAATATCACCAGCTTTTTTTGGCCCTGCATCACAAAAAGATAGATTACTTGATATGCAATATTGCAAGCAAAATGGTATAGATACAGAAAATAAATCTCGCGATGAAATTAAAGCTGCTATTATATCAGATATGACAGGTATGGATACTGATCAGGCTAAAAGTTTCTATACTAACAGAGGTCAGGAAGATAGGATGCTGGATTTTCAAGCGTTAGAACAACTGGGAATCGAGCCAACAGGGAATAGGGAAGAAAATAAAGCTGCTATTTTAAATAGCCTTAATTTTATGGCATAGTTTATTCTTACAATCTTTTCTTACAACTTAGCCTCCGCCTCTCCGGAGGCTTTTTAATATTTTATTGTTAGTTTGATAATTAAAAAGACTTGTGTATAAGTGTATATATTCTCAACAAAGCTAAGGTAGCAG
>JBFMGH010000625.1:0-5698 GCA_040752795.1 Cyanobacteriota bacterium | reverse complement strand
AAGTTGCCGCAAAAATCTTGCAAAAACTGCAATTTTTCTCAAACTTAAAAAACTGTTTTAAAATCAATCGCGAACGGGGTTTCAGGCCCTAATTATTTTTCTCATACTCTCTAAAAATTTATAATTATTAAGAGAAGGCAATTTTTCTGGGTATTTTTAACATAATATATCTTATAAGACTGTATTGGTTCGATATAGTATTGGTAAAAATATCAAAAATAAAAAAAAACAGGGTATTTATCCCTGTTTCTCGATGCGCATTTTTGAACTTTATTTAAACCAGACTGATTTGTCATTTGGCAGTGTTGATTCGTCAAGTAATTTACCGCCAAATATTAGTTCTAGTTGTTTTTTAGAAGCATCTAATTGCTTTTTAACCTTATTTAATTCTGTTTTTGTATTATTTAAATCTGCCATAGCTGTAGCTAATAACCCTGAAGATTCAGAATTAACAGCTTGAGGAGCTTGTAGTGAATTTTTAACTTCAAATTCTGCTATTTGAGTTCTTAAAGTTTCCAGTTCTCTGTAAGCGATTTCAAGTTCTCTATCTTTGCTGCTGAGTTTCTTTTCTAGTTCTGTATATTTTTGAATAGAAACAACATCATCTTTTAAAAATTTTGCTTTACCAAGAGTATCCAGTTGAGTTTGTAGTTGATTTAACTGTGCATTTGCCAGTTCAATTTCCTTGTCTTTCAGGGCTAGTTGCTTTTCTAATTTATTAGAGTAATCAGTTTTTTCTGATAACAGGTTTTTAGTTTCTGTCAGACTATCTTTTAATAAAGATATTTCAGATTCTAAAGTGTTGATTTGTTCTGATTGATCGGTTGAATTAGGATCTTTAACTGAATCATCAAGAACGATATTCCACATTTTTTTAGCATTGAGCCGTGTAATTTCTTGGTTAAGATTGTCTTTTATTTTATTCAGTTTATTAATTTCGATATTTTTTTCTACCTGATCAAGTATAGCATCTGATAGATGTAGCTGTGACTCTTTCAGTTTATCTTTTAATTGATTAATTTCCTGTTTAGCATCGTAAATTTTAGAGTGAGTGAGTCTTATTTCTTCATCCTTATCTACTAATTTACCTTCAAGATATTCAATAACACTTTTAGCCAGACCTATCTGATGAGAGTTACCAATTATTGTAATTTGGTTTTTATCCTCGGCTATTATTAAAGGATTTTCTGCTTTTATACCCATAGTATCAGTTTTTTGTATCATGCCTTTAATAACAAAGCCAAGTTCTTCATCAAAAACCGGCATTAATGTTTTATTGTCTATTGTTATATTTTGATTTTCATTATTGTTAAATACGACTTTATTTAACATTTCTTTGACCTGGCTGGCTGTAGAATTTTTCAGTTCAAAAGAAGAGTGTTTCTTGGGTAAATCTATTTTATCAAGTACTGATTTAACTGAATAAATAAACTTATCATCACCTTGAATAATAAGTGAATTAGAAATATCGTCATAGCTTAGATTATTATAACCATCAATACTTATGGTTTTTGAAAGCATATAAGCAATTTTTGAGGCCTGAGAATTCTCTAATGGTATAAGTTCTGTAGCTACCTCTGGTTCTATTTTATTTGATACAATAATTAAATTGTTATCCTGTTCTATAGTAAAGTTGCCAACATCCATTAAAGTCTTTATAGCATCCTCAACTTTGGTTTTATGAAGGTTTATTGAAATATTACCATCATTAAATTCAGGACTGATAACAATATTTATTCTTGCCTTATTTGCCAGCTTTCTTAATGTATAAGAGAGAGACTTATTTTTGACATTTAAATTAATTAAATTTTGACTATTTGGCAATTGACTATAAGAACTTTGTTTAGTTTCTGCATTAGCATATAAGGAATTAGTGCTAAAAACAAGAATTAAAAATAGAAAAGAAACTAAAAGTTTTTGAATATTTTTCATAGCTTTAATTTACCCTATTTGTCGATAAAAAATATTTTAACAGGCAAAACCCCTTTATGAACAGAATGTAAACCTGATCAAGTATAAAATGTTTAACAAATCACTGAATAATGTATTTGTTGCAGGGTTTTCTTTAAAGAATTCTAAAATTTTTATTTATAAGTTTGTAACAGAACAACCTTTTTTTCTTTCATAATGAATTTCTGATACTTAAAAGCTTCTGAATTTATAAGCCAATATACTGTTATTAACAATGTTTAAAAAAATTTAAAACGTAACTTAAAACAAAAATCTTATCAGCTTACTTTAAATGGTTAATAAATATTTTTTTCTTGACTTAACAGTAACTCTAAAAGCTATAATGGTATGTATTGTTGAAAGTAGCATTGGAAAAGAATAAATATGCGAATATTAATGACTAATGACGATGGAATTACATCTTATGGAATTAAGGCTCTAATGAAAGAACTCTGTAAAGAGCATGAACTCATTGTTATTGCCCCTGACAGAGAAAGAAGTGCAACAGGCCATGCCCTTACTCTTCATAAACCTTTAAGAGTTAAAGATTATGATTCAGGGTTTCCTAATACAAATGCGTTCCACACAACCGGAACACCTACAGATTGTGTCAAACTGGCTTTATGTTCTTTGTATAGCCTGGATGATATAGACCTGATTATAACAGGTATTAATCATGGTCCAAACCTGGGTGCAGATATACTTTATTCAGGTACGGTAAATGCTGCAATAGAAGGTGCTATTTATTCTATTCCCAGTATAGCTATGTCTTTAACAAAGGGTGAAAAAGATTTAAATAATTTTGATAATGCAGCAAAGTTTTTGGCAAAGTTTTTAAAGAAGTTACCAGATTTAAATATACCCGAACATACTATTTTAAACATTAATTACCCTCCTGGTATTGAACCAGATATGGCAAAAGTGAGAGTAACCGTTCTTGGCAAAAGAATGTATTGCGATTATTATGAAAAAAGAGAAGACCCAAGGGGCAGAATTTATTATTGGCTTTCTGGTGACCCGATAGAAGAAGGAGAAGCCCCTGACACAGATGTAACTGCTGTCAGCAATGGCCTAATATCTGTGACCCCAATACATTTCAGGCTTACCGACGAACCCTTAATTGAGTCTCTTAAAAAACATTTAGAATAATTGGTACTAGGTTTTATTTATATAAACTTATTACCAGAGTCCAATCAATATATAGCCTTTGCTAATAATGGAAAGGTCTATTTGATTTATTATATTTTGATTAAAACTCAAATTAATTATGATTTATATAACCAAGAATAACTTTGTAAGATCCAGGGCCAGTTGTTATCAATAATTTTTTTCTTATAAGATAATTAACTCTTGATGAAATATCTTTTAATTCTACATCGTTAAAATATTTACCTGTTTTTGGCTGTTTGATTCTGTTTTTTACCAGATAATTTTTTATATCTTCAGTATTAGCTTCACCTGCATTATATACAATCGCTTTAAAAATCTCATAATTCAAATTATTATTTGTCCTTAAATATTTTTTGACTTGATCTAACGCAAGTTCAGGTGTAAAAGAATTAATTTGATTATTTAAGTCAATTTTAGTTAAGTCATCTTTAGTCAAGTCAAAGTTAATCCTGTTTTCTGTTTCATTCCATGTTTGATTATTAAGTGTATTAATGTCTTTGTTATTTAAGTATTGTTGTTTTAACAATGTAATTAAACTTGCTTTAAGAGATAAAAGTTTATTCTTCTTAAGTTTCAAATCATTCAGTTTAGCAACACATCCTTCAAGATAATCAATTTCTGGTTGTAAAATAGAAAGCTCGTTTTCTGCTTCCTCCAAGAGTTTTTGAATTCTAGAATCTGAAGCAAGGCTTAAATTACTTTCAATATTATTCATTTATATTCCTCTTTATTTACTAATATTTTTAATAAACTTAATCAGGCTTAAACTTTTAAATGTATTCTAACTATTAACCAGCAGAAAGTGTATTAAGTTAAAATATCTTAATACTTAAACAAACAGCATTTAATTTAAGTGATTAATACTGATTTATATAAATTCAAGAATCTGTTCAAATTTGAATTCAAATTTGAACTAAAATAGAATAATTACGATATTCAAACTTAAGTTTATATATGAATTACCTGGAAAAAATAATTACTAATGATGGCACAATATCCTTCTATAACAAAGCTATAGGAGACATTTATCATAGTCAGGTAGGAGCTTATACAGAAGCTCTGAAAAAATTTATTAAACCTTCAAAAATAATTGAAGATCTAGACAACTATTCAAATATTAACGTATTAGATGTTTGCTTCGGGCTTGGATATAATAGCAAAGTGTTGCTTACTGAGATTATTAAGAAAGATCCTGAAAAAAAAATTAAACTTGTTGGAGTCGAAATAGACCCGAATATAATCCTTAAATCAATAGAAATAAATTTTGATCACTACCCTGAACACCTGAAAAACTTTTTTGATAGCTTTTTACATAAGGTATATTATAAGACTATATCAGATCGATATAGTTATAATGAAAATTTTTCTTCAACTCTAAATAATATTACCTTTGAACTATTTATTGGTGATGCTAGAGAAATAATCAAACATCTTTATGGCTCTTTTGATATAATTATGCACGATCCATTTAGCCCGGTTAAACTGCCTGAATTATGGACCGTAGATTTATTCAAACATATTTACAGATTAACTGACAATAGAGGAAGATTTCTAACTTATAGTGCTTCCAATGCTGTTAGAGGTGGCCTGCTGGAGGCTGGTTATTGCCTTGGTAATACAGAACCGGTGGGAAGAAAAGGCCCTGGTACTTTTGCGTGTAAAGATCCTAGTTTAATTGATTCCAATTTAACAGAATACCAGAAATTATTAATAAATACAACAGCTGGTATACCTTTTAGAGACCCTTTATTAAATTTATCATCTTTGGAAATAATAACAAGTAGAGAATTAGAGCAAAGTAATAGTAATAGAATTTCTGCTTCAAGAATAAGAGTTAAAGATAATCAATTGAAAAACATTAACCCGCAATCTTATTTAACAAATGACACTAAAAATATTTAATTAAATCAAAATATACAAGCGTATGGTATAAAATTCTTAAATCATTTATAAAGTATTTATTATATAATATATAATTATTGCTATATTATAAATAGTTTTATTTTGTTATAAATTAACACTTTGGAGTTTTATATGGCTAAAAAAATATTAATAAAAATAGATAATATAACGCTTGAAGGTGAATTGAATGATACAATAACTTCTGAAATCATATGGGACAATCTTCCGCTTGAAGCAGTAGGTAATCTATGGGGAGATGAAGTCTATTTTAGAACAGATATAAGCATTAAAGCCAAGGATAGACCTACTAACACTGTTGAAATAGGAGACATAGCATTCTGGCCTCCTGAAACAGCTCTATGTATATTTTATGGTAAAACACCTATTTCTACTGATAATGAAATTAAACCAGCTTCTTCTGTTATTGTTGTTGGAAAAGTAAAGTCAAACTTGAATTTATTAAAAAACATTAATGAAAACTGTGAAATAAAAGTAATCAAAAACGAGCCAGTTGCGCCTAAAAGACCTCCAGTGTTGCCTCAGCAGGAATATTATGATTTAAATGACACTGAATATATTGATAATGACACACAAAACTTATAAAATGAATGTAAACTTTATTGAAAGATTAAAAACAATTATATTATTTATAACAGCACAAGCAGCACTACCTATT
>JBFMGH010000624.1:0-6498 GCA_040752795.1 Cyanobacteriota bacterium | reverse complement strand
CGGGATGAGAGATCGCGTTAACTTTCTAGGATTTGTGAAGGAGTGATTGAGAGGGTACTTTCTCTCCGGAACTATCGATGTATGAATTAAAATTTGTACTTTATGATTATGTTAAGCAAAGAAATTAAAGCCTGTTTGCATAACCGGTGCTAACATTTGTTGATTAGGATCCTGGAATGCATTTTGCTGTTGCTGCTGTTGTGGATTATTCTGTTGCATTTGGAATAATCTCATCATCATTTGCATTATCATCATGAACATTTGCATCATCATTTGCATCATTGGATTTTGGCCATTTGCAGCAGGATTCAGAGGGTTGTTAGCAGCAGCATTATCTCCGAATGGATTAGCAGCAGCACCGGTAGCATTATTAGCTGCAGCTGTATATGGGTTGGCAGCAGCGGCTGTATTATTATTTGTTGCCGCACCTGTGTTATTAGCATTTAATGGAGTACCATTGACTGCAGGATCAACACCTAATGCATATAATTTGGCTAATATACCATTATCCTGAGTTAAACCTTTGTAAGCATTATCTACGTGATTTGCCCAGTATTGCTGGCTGTGTGGATTTGCATTAACTCCGGCTTCCTGTGCTATTTTTTCACCTATGATAAATGCAGACTTCTCTTCATTCATAGAGTTACCGTTTTCACGGGTTGTAGCATGGACCAGCTCGTGCCCTAAAGTCTCTACCATTTTTTCCATATTGCCAGACTCTACTGTAATTGTATTAGTATTTGGGTTATATTGACCCATTTTAGAATCGCCATTGTCAGGTTTAAATTCTATTTTAACGCCACGCTTCTCGGCTTCCTGTAAAAGCTTTCTGCCTGTAGCGCTTTTCTTTAAAGTGTTGACACATCCTCTATCATTACCTGATACTCTCATTAATCTCTCCTTAAACTTCTCGTTACACTAATACTTCTCTCGTTATTGTTTTTTCTCTTGCGTTTACCTGTTAGATTTTTTCTTTTTTCAATACCTGGTTCAGGATACTTGTTTTAAATAATTCTCATACTCTTTTTGCTGAATACTAAATAGCGATTGCTGGAGTATTGCAGCTATTAAATTCTTTATTTGATCATCAGAAAACATTGATTCAGTTTGAAGAGTATTTGCATTCTCTAAACCAGTTTGAGTAGGGTCGGTAATGCCTAATGAAAATGGATTCATTATTGGATTTATTTTATTAGCTGCATAATTTTGCTGGGGCTTATTATTTATTTGATTTAAACCATTAGCCATACTGTTAGCTGCTGCCTGACCACCAACTGAGATTACTTTATCATCTCTGCCGTTGATCTCGCCATCTCCACCAACAGATATCTTGACTAAACCATACTTTTTAGAGTTAACCTCAAGGATATCGCCCTGTTTAATTCTGCCTGTACGCTCATTAGTTATATCTTTACCATTTTTATCAAGAATTCTGACATTTTGATCTTGTTTAGCTTTTTCTAACCAGTCTTTTGTCGTTCCACTTTTTTTAACGTCTATACCAAACTCACTTGATAAATCAGCAATAACCTGTTTATCATAAGCTGAACCCTTTTGGCCACCTGCTTTGCCAGCTGCTCCGGCTGTTGCATTAACTAGATTAGTATTCAAACCGTCTACATCTGATAAAGCTTTACCATGTGCGGATAAAATAGTTGCCAGTGATTCTGATAAACCTTTGGCTTCTTGTGATGTCTGAGCCGAATTTATAGCATCTTTATAGTATTTAATAACTTTATTTAGATTATATTCAGCTATACTATTCTGATATTTGCCCATCTGTTGAATAAGATTTAATTGATGCTGGTGTAATGAAAATGATGTCATGTCTCTCTCTCCTTGATTTTCTCGTTAATTGGGCTTTTAGTAACAACCATCTCCGTTTCCATCGCCGTTGCCTAATAGTGGTAATGTGCCTGTCAGACCGGTTGTTTCAGAAATATCGTACCTGGAGCAAATAGAATTGATTTTGTTTACTGTGTTAGTGATCGTTTCGTCTGTTAGATTTAAGTCTTTCATTAAGTTTTCTATTTGCGTCAAACCTATACACCTCCTCGCTCCGTTTGTTGTTATGCTGTGTTATATTTCTTGTCTCTGTATGCGTTTACTTTCTCGATGAGTTCAATATTTCTTTCATTGTAAATATGAATCATTTGAATACATTCCGTGGCTTCTTCCATATCTGTTGTTTGTGCTGATTGAATTTTCAAGCCATCAATCATTTCTAAATTGTCTTTGTATTCGGAATATAATTTCTGAAGATATTCATCTTCAGGAGTTGAAAATAGTGCTATTCTGCTAATTTTGTTAACGATTTTATTGCCTAAAGAATTCTGAAATGCAGGTTTCATATACTGTCTTTTATCAAGGTAGGTTTTAAGTGCATCAACTTCTTTTTCATCAAGATTCAATAAAACCTGCTGAACTTTGGCCAATGTTTGATCATCAACGAAATTAACAGCTAAAGCCATAACGTTTTTAGCCTTCATTTTATTCTGAATTCTTATCTTATTACCTGTAGCTTCTATTTCGTCCAAGCAAAAGTTTTGATTATACATACTCTCTCACTCTCCTTGTTAACGCCTTGTGTCTGTTGAGTTATATATAAAAATTAGGCTAAAAAATTCAGTGTAAAAAATTCCCTGTTCGAAACAGTGTCGAACATTTATTTAGATTTTTTAAAAGAAGATTTGTGTTGATTACCTGTCAGATTTATTAGCCTTGATTGGTTTAAAAAAAAGAGGGAAGAAAATTAGGAAGAAAAGGGGAATTAGGAAACAAACAAAAAAAACACAAAATTACGATTTTTCAATGAATACGCCTAAATGTTAGATTGCAGATTTGTTTTCTCTTCTCTCGCATACCTACCTGTGATTGATTACACATGAATAGATGCTTAAGTCAATTGATTAAGGATTCGTCTAATTGTTATTACTTTATCCTACCTCCAATGTGTGTTGATATATTTAGTACACCTGTAGACAACATAATGCTTCACGAGTGCCTGTAGGGTATTTATTTACAGAAATTAAATAACTATCCTTACACTCTCTCTAAGTTGTGTGAAATAAAACTTTCAGTTTAAAAACTTTTCTCGATCTCTCTAGCAAGATTTGTACTCACGCTTGTCAGTTTAATAACTTTTACGATCTCTCTCCAGGGTGTTTCTCTTAACTACCCTTTCATTATAAAAACAATTTTTCATATTTTCTTGAGTAACCACCCTCATTCGTCATGGATGAAATGACTCATGTGCTTCTACGTAATATTACGCACACGCATTTGTTGACTATCAAAGTTAGCGCTCTGACAGGGTCAATTGTATTTGACGATTTTGGGTCTCATGTACTTGACAATCTACAGGGATGAATAAAGATGCTTCAAGAAAATTTGCTGAAGGATTGAGACAGAGTTTAGAATCATCTGCACAGATGTAACATAGCAAAATATCAAGCCCATGTTTTTTTCTGATTAAGTCAACCCTGCTAACGAACCTAAAACTTTAAGCCTTAAGCCTTATCAAGAATTCTTTATAAAACCACCGGTAGAAGAACAACTAACCCGGATTATTCGCAAATCAGTGATAAGTGAGGAGGTTACAGGGTGTAAATCCAGTATTTTTTAAATATGTCATTAGAAAGACATATGCATAACTGGATAAATTCTCAAAATAACTAAGATAGCAGAGAAATAGTTCCGGGTTTAAAAGGCCCGCTGCGCGGGCCTTTTAAACCCTCCCATCATTAACCACTGTTCCCTGATATTTTATAAAACATTAATTATGCAGAGGTCTCTTAGAAGCAGGTTTTCGTAAATATAACAAATTCACGGAACTAACCGGGTTAAAAAGCAACAAAATGAATTTTCATCTAGTTGGTGATGCAAAAGTAGAATATACTTTAGAAGACAACAAAATAATTGGTTATAAATTGATTGATAATTAATACTGAGTAGTATATATGTCATTATTGTTTTATTCAGTAAGTTCTACCCCGAAACGAGCCAGGAATAAATATTATTGTTCTGCAACAATAAACTGCCAATAGTGTACAATATAACGGTTCTGAAGTCTTTTCAATTTATCTGGTTATATTGAATTAAATACAGTTATAGATAAGTCTTTTAAATGATTTTTTTCAATTTAACCCATAATACTTTATCTGAAGGATGGCTTACTATCGTGAAAAATTATATAAATATAACTATATTAGTTGAGGCTCTTGATTATGAGTGAAAAAGATAAAAAGTATTCCTTTAGACTCGTATTAGAAGAAGATCAGCATGAAGCTTTAAGAGAAATGGCTTTCAATTTAAGAACTTCTAAATCTGCTCTCATAAGAGAAGCAATAGATTTAATGTTAAATAAAAAAGATTTAATGTCATATCGAAGGGAAAACTAGGGTAAACCAGAACAATTGAGGGTTAGAATAGCCGCACAAAGTGTGGCTTTTTTTTATAAACAAATACTCTGCTTAAATTTAATATAATCTCAAAAAAAACTGAAAATTATAACATGTTAACCCCAGGCTCAACCCAGTGCATACCCAGCCATGCGGCAACAGTACCACCAACATCAGCAAAGGTCTTTCTTGTGCCAAGGTTTTTTGCTTCAATATTTTTATGATACACAATTACAGGAACATATTCTCTTGTATGGTCAGTACCTTCAACTGTGGGGTCACAGCCATGATCTGCTGTAATAATTAGTAAATCTTCATCCGTCATTGCTTCAAGAATTTGAGATAAATACTGATCAATCTCTTTAAGGGCTTCGGCATAACCTTGAGGGTCATTACGGTGTCCGAAAAGCATGTCAGTATCAACAAGGTTAGTAAATATTAATTCCATTTTAGGATTTTCTGGTTTAAAATATGCAATTTTATCAAGATCAAGCTGCTTTTTGATTGCTTTTATTGTCAGCTCAATACCCTCTTTATTAGAGCCAGTATGAATAGCATGAGTTACGCCACGTTTAACATATATATCTTCAATTTTTCCAATGGCGACCATATTTCCGCCTTCATCTTTAACCCTGTCTAAAATGGTTGACCTTGTTGGTATAACAGAAAAATCACGTCTATCAGCAGACAATCTTTTGTAATTACCGGGCGTACCTTCAAACGGTCTGGCTATAACTCGACTAACATTATGATCTCCTATCAGAATTTCTCTGGCAATCTTGCACCAATCATATAATTTCTCCAGGGGGATTGTTTCAACATGACAGGCAATCTGGAAAACGCTATCTGCACTTGTATAAATAATTGGATAGCCTGTTTTCTGATGCTCTTCTCCCAGGCGATTGATAATATCAGTTCCTGAAGCTGGCATATTAGCCAGTATTTCTTTGCAACCAGTTTGCACGATAAAAGGTTTAATAACTTCTTCCGGAAAACCTTCCGGGTAGGTTCTAAATGGAGCATCTAAAACGAGTCCGGCTATTTCCCAGTGTCCTGTTGTTGTATCTTTACCTTTAGAGAGCTCTGCCATCTTTCCATGCGACGCAACGGGATTGTCAACAGGAGGAGTGCCGTCAATATCAATTATATTGCCGATACCTAATCTTTGCATATTGGGCAAATGCAGTCCTCCTACAACTCTGGCAACATTACCAAGCGTATTACATTTCAGAGTATCATTATATTCTTCTGCATCGGGTAATGCACCACAACCACAAGAATCTATAACAATTATTATTGCTCTATTCATTCACCAACTCCTCTAAACTCTCCAGTAGCAATTTAACACAAAAACATTCGATGTGGATATTTTAAAAACGTTTATAATCAGCAAACATATTATTCTGATATACTGGATCCTTGAAAGTAACCTAAAGATTATAGAGACCGGGTGTATAGCCTACCGCATAGGTAAAATACCTTGAAATAATATAAAACCATATATCATTTACTTCCGTGTATTAATATAATTAATAAGTGACTAACTGTAGTACTGTTAATTCTTATTATTTAAAAGGTTTAGTAAAAAATACAATAAATGGCTAGGTCTACATATGTATTATTATTTTTTCTTCCATTTTTAACTATTTATTTAAGGCTTTTCATGCTGACACTTTATTTATCCCGGATTATTCACAAAGTTTCGGAAATAGATCTTTATCGAGGGCTCAAAAGGCCTGCCCTGCGCGCCTTTTGAGCCCGATTCTCTAAAACCTGGTTCCTGTTAAATATTTACAGTGTGTTAAATGCATAAATCTTTAACTTAAGTCATTACTTGAGCCTTGAGAGTTTGTAACAAATTCACGAATTAACTGGGTTATACTGAAATTTAAATAAAATTATTAACCTTCACGGCGGAAATATTAAAAAACTGTTCTGGTACTTTTGAAATAACTATTAAAATAATTTGATATGTAGAACCAAAATGAAAATGTCCTATTAGAACAAAGTAAAAATGTCCGGTTTTCAATAAAAAAAATTGGAGGATAAAAAATGAAACAAGGAGTTCTAATAGTGACAATACAAGAAGTAAACAAGT
>JBFMGH010000623.1:0-7689 GCA_040752795.1 Cyanobacteriota bacterium | reverse complement strand
TCTTATCAAGAAAGTATTTCAGAGGTATCTATGTATAAACTCTATGATAATGTCATCTTTGGGATTCAGGATTTTGATTTATCCCTATTGAAAGAGCTTTTCACTATGAGTTAAATTTCAGTTATAACAAGAATAATTACTGTTTTCTATCTTTAATTAATTAAAACAGATTAGCAAAAAAAATTCCTGGGTTTATTTACCAGGAATATAAACTATCTTTATAAATTAAGAGATGCGTCCACTGCGATTCGAACGCAGGACCTATCCCTTAAAAGGGGAGTGCTCTACCAGGCTGAGCTATGGACGCATCTTATTTAATTTTATTTGCAATGTATTAAATTTAACAGTTTTAATACTCACCGTCAAGAGTTTTCAGAAGTTTATGATTTAAACTTTTGTTAATAGTTCTCTTTTTGGACCATGTATTGGATCTTCTATAACAATTGTCTGGTCTCTGTTTGGACCTACGCCAACTATTGCTACAGGAATACCTATTAATTCTTCAATTCGTTTTAAATATTTCTTAGCATTTTCAGGTAACTCATCAAATGATCTACAATTTTGAATACTAGTTTTCCATCCGGGGTAAGTTTCATAAACAGGTTCAAGATATTTTAAAAGATGAGAGCTGCAAGGATAATAATCATACAACGTATTATTACGTTTATCTCTATATGCAACACATAATTTTATTTCATCAAAAGAATCAAATACATCTAGTTTAGTAATAGCCATACAATCAAGACTATTTAAAAATACAGCATAATTGGCAACTAAGGCATCAAACCATCCACATCTTCTGGCTCTTCCAGTAGTAGTACCAAATTCGTGTCCTATATCCTGAATAGCTTTGCCTGTTTCGTCATTTAATTCAGTTGCAAAGGGGCCTTCACCCACTCTTGTCACATAAGCCTTACTGACTCCTATAACTCTGTCAATATAGGAAGGCCCAAGGCCTGCACCAGTGCATGCCCCTCCTGCCGAAGAGTTTGAGCTAGTTACATAAGGATAAGTACCATGATCAATGTCTAACATAGTACCCTGGGCGCCTTCAAATAATATATTCTGCTTATTATTAACAGCTTTTTGCAATAAATAAGTAACATCCGACATATGTTTCTCAAAGATAAATCTATATTTCATACAATAATTGTAAATTTCATCAACAGTGTATGTAGACATACCGTAAATATCTTTTAAAAGAGCATTTTTTAGCGGCATTAACCATTCAAGTTTTTCTACAAGAATTCTTGGTTCAGTAAAATCTTCAACTCTTAAGCCTATTCTGGCATATTTATCAGAATATGTTGGACCTATACCTCTATGAGTAGTACCAATTTTTCTTTTTCCAGCTTTTGTCTCATTACCCTTATCAAAATCAATATGAAACGGCAATGTAACATGGGCTTTAGGACTTATGTATAAACGATTCACACTTATATTCTTTTCTTTTAAGCTTTCTAGTTCTTTGTTTAAAACTTCAGGATTTATTACTGTGCCTGCACCAATAATGCAAATCTTATCACCATAAAGTATACCTGATGGAATTAAATGAAATTTAAATGTATTATCATTAACGACTACTGTATGCCCTGCATTACAACCACCCTGAACTCTAACAATCAGATCAGCGTTTTTTGACAATAGATCAGTAACTTTAGCTTTACCTTCATCGCCCCATTGTGCACCAACTAAAACAACATTAGCCAATTTAAAAGTCTCCCTATTATTTTATCAAGCAAATGTAGTATAGAACAGTTAAAATGGGCTGTCAAATCATTTTAAAATAAGCAGTGAATTTATTTACAAAGCCTATTAATTATTATAATTATTGTTAAATAAATGTTTAAGATAGTATCTTTAGTTGTATAAAATATAAAATAGATATTATTATCACTCTTATAACACTAAACATCTATATTTAAGACACAAATTAGATTATTTTATATTAAAATTAAGAATTATTTTGTTTTGCATAACTACCAGAAGATTTAAAATTACCTGCAGAAACCGAAAAAGCTCACGCAAACAAAAAGCCAGCAACGGTGAACTTTTATGCACCATACTATTAAATTACTAACAGCTTAAATCATAATTTAGAATTAGCTATACACTTATCTGATTATGAAAAGATTTGGAAACAAAAGCTTTTAAAAGACTAAAAATTTATGTAAACTTTATGAGTAAATTGTGAAAATTTTAACCAGATTATGAAGATAGCTATTCATACATTAGGATGCAAAAATAACCAGCTTGAATCATCAACAATTCTTGATGAATTTATTAATAATGGATGGGATGTTGTAGAATTTAATTCTATTGCTGATGCTTATATTATCAATACGTGCACTGTAACAGCAAAAAGCGATAGTCATTCAAGATCATTTATTAGAAAAGCAAAAAAAACTAACCCTGATGCAATTATTGTAGTTATTGGTTGCTACGCCCAAACCAGTGCTGAAGAGTTATCAAAAATTGAAGATATTGATTTAATCATTGGTAATGTAGATAAATTTAGAACATTTGAACTTGTTAATAACTATAAAAAGTCTGCTCTTCCTGATATTATAGTTAAAGATGTCTTAAAATATAAAGAATTTGATGAAAAGAAAGTATTTTCGGCATCAGGAAGAACCAGAATAAATGTAAAAGTTCAGGATGGCTGTAATTACCGTTGTAGCTATTGTATAGTACCATTTGCTAGAGGTCCCAGTAGAAGCAATAAAATTGAAAATGTTGTTAAACAAATTGCTGATGTCTCAAAACATTATTCTGAAGTTGTTTTAACTGGTATTCATTTAGGCCAGTATGGCCTGGATCTTAAACCAGATGTAAATCTTTCAGTATTATTAAGGGAACTTGAAAATATTAGTTCTTTAAAAAGATTAAGATTAAGCTCAATAGACCCACTTGAAATAACAGACGAGCTTATAGAAACACTCTCTAATTCAAAGAAGATTTGTCGTCACCTTCATATTTCACTACAAAGTGCTGATAATGATATCCTTTATTCTATGAATAGGAGATATACCGTAGAACAATATTCAGATATTATAAATAAATTAACAAATAAAATTGATGGGCTGGCAATAGGTTCTGATATCATAGTTGGTTTTCCGGGTGAAGATAATATTAAGTTTGAAAATACTTATAATAACCTTAATGAATTACCTATTTGTTACTTACATGTCTTTAGTTACTCAATTCGCAAAGGCACAATAGCATCAAATATGCCTGATCAAGTGCCACCAGAGATTAAAAAGGAAAGAAACAAACTACTAAAAGAGCTTTCTGATAAAAAGAATTACCAATTTAGAAAAGGTTTTAAAGATAAAATACTGGAAATAATACCAGAATTTCAGAGAGATCGGAATAACAATGCTCTTAAAGGCCTCAGTGATAACTATATATCTGTTCAACTTGATGCTGATGACTCTTATAAAGGGAGCATTGTGCCAGTAAAAATTATCAAAGTAACTAAGAACAATGTTGTAGGAGTATTAAATTCTTAATTATTATTTACATTATTAATTGTAAATATTTTAGCGAGCATTGTAATTAAAAGATATATACCCTATATATATTTTTGAAATAAAAAAACCTTTTAAAGTGCAAATATTATTAACTCAAAGTTTATTTATATGTACCAATATAGAATCATTCAAGTAAATTCGACAGGAAAAATTGTTTTTATAAAGTTAGAGAGCACTGTTTCGGTATTTATCTAGAGAAATTCAGGGAGTAATAAATGTCAAGCATATCGCAATCGTTCGCTTTTTCATTTAGCTATACCACAAACAAACGCGACCCAAACCAGGGTATAGATTCTTTTGCATTTGACAACAACAAGATGGCAAGTATGATGCAAGGCTTTGGCATGCTTTTCGCAGGAATGGACATGATAGACAATGGGCAAATTGATGGCAGTGTTTTTCAAATGCTGTCAGGTGGCCCCCAACAAGCAAATAACACAGCTCCTTTTGGCAATGCTGGCCTTCCAATACAACAAAATATGCCATTTGCCCCACAACAACCTCAGCAAATGCCTGGTCAGGGTAATAACCCATTTATGCAAATGATGATGCAGATGATGGGAATGTTCTTCGGAATGATGGACATTATGGATGATGGACAGATGAATGGTAGTGTATTCAAAAGAATGCTTGGAATGCAGCAACAACCAAATTTCCAACAGCAAAATCAACAAGATGATACAGCAATGAAATTATTAGGATGGGATCCATTAGGACAAATGCAGCAGGTAATGGGCCAGGGCAATGGCTATAATAACTATGCACCTTCTAATAATAGCCCTTCAAACTGGTTATATGGCAATAATCCTGTATTTAATAATGGTAATAATGGATACAATAATAACAATGGTTACAATAACAACTCAGTGTCTGGATCATCAAATGTGCCTGAATCTCATAAAAATTACCCTTCTGGAACAATTAAACAAATGATTGTTGATGAAGCAACAAAACGTGGAATTCCACCAGCTGTAGCATTAGCAATGTTTGAAAAAGAATCTGGATTTAAAACTAACGCTGTAGGCGATGGCGGAGCAGCAGTTGGTTTAGGCCAGTTACACGCTGCAGCCGCAAGAGAAGGTGGTATTTCTCCTTCTGAAAGATCCGACCCACAGAAAAATATTCAGGCAAGTTTGAATTATTTACAACAAAGATACAAACAAACAGGCAACTGGCGTGAGGCTTTGGGCGCCTATAACCAGGGCCCTGGCGGCATCAGAGGTGGTGCTACCAGATCAAAAGGTTTATCTTATGCTGATGACGTCTTAAAAAGAGCTAATAAATACGCTTAAACTGTTTGATTAAATATTTACAAAAACAACTTGAATTTTTTTCAAGTTGTTTTTGATTTTATTAAAGCTTTATTATTATGCAAAAGGTTTTTTATGAACTTTTGACAACTCATCTCTTTATTAAGTCAATTATTTCTTGTGTTTTATAGACTTCCCCAAAAAATAACTTAACATTTACAATAGTAACGTGGTGTAATATTTGATCAACGGTAGAGGTAGCATCAGATATCAAAAAGGTTTCATAATCTAATTGCATAGCATCACGAATTGTAGACTCTACGCATACGTTAGTAGCAAGACCAGTAAATATTAGCTGGGTACGATTGGTATTTCTTAGTATATCATGAAGGGTTGAAGAATTATTAATAAATGCACTATATCTATTTTTAGTAATTTCATAATCATATGATTTATTTATATTTAACTTATTATATAGCTTAGTGCCATCATGAAGATTACAAAGTTCTTTATTTAGTGGCTTTTTGTGTAATTTAGCATATAAACCATCATCAGATTGAGTTTCTGAAACAGTAAAATTTTGCCTGAGCCAAATTACTGGTATATTTTTCATACGACACAGTTCTGATATACTGTTGATATTAGCTATAACATTTTCAATATCTTCAAAAAAAACCCCAAAAGATGGAGAGCAATAATAATTTTGCATATCAACTACTATTAAAGCTGCTTTATCTATATCAAAATCAAAAACATGCTCATTTCTTTCCCAGGCCTTTAATACCATCGTCATTTTTTCATCCAGATAAGCTTTTACAGTATCAACTAAATCTTTTGATTTATATATTTCCATAATATTATCCTTTTAAGTTTATTTGTCTAAAATGATTTTAGCAGAATTTATAAATATTAAAGAAACCATTGCAATAATATAAAAAACAAAACCTACCCAGAATGTAACATTTATACCATATTCTATAGCAATTGCAATAGAATATACAGAAGCACATACTGAGGCTGCTCCATTAATTCCCCATAATAGTGGCGTTAAATATTCTTTAGACTCAGCAGCTGATTTAATACCAACAGGAAATGCTGTTCCCATAAATATGCCTATCGAAAATAAAATACCAGAAGCTACAAGAATTCTGATATAATTCTCTGATTCTCTAAACATATCCAATGCCACAGGGGTAATAAGCCCAAAAATTAATAAAGAGGTAAGAATTAATACCATAAATTTTAATGATAACTTCTTACAATTTTCTTTATTTAACTTGTTTGTAAGATAACTTCCAATACCAGAAGCAATTAACAGTGTAAATAAAACAACAGATAAAGCATATACAGGATGCCCTAAAAATATAATTAACCTCTGCATTTGAGAAATTTCTATAAACATAAACCCAAATCCGATAGCAGCAAAATAGAACAGGAATGGTACAGAAGTTTTTAACGTATTTTTTGGAGTTTTAAGGACAAGAGGTGCTATAATACACATCAGGGCAAGAATTGTTACTATTACTATTATGTATGCTAGAATTACTATAGCTTTAAGGTTAAAAATATTGACTCCATCTTTATGTATAGAAGAATTAAAAATATCTTTGAATCTAAGCATATTAAAAAAGAAAGGCTTATCATCAGTAGGTGGAAAGATTTTAAGAGGGTAATTTTTAAAAAATTTATTTAAATTATTATTAGTAAGAATGTATTCAAAATCTTCATTATGAGAAGCTTCTGGGCTCTGGATAACCTCAAAACCAAGCTCAGCACATTTTTGTTTTAGCAATGTCAGTTGCTCTGAACTAAAAGCTGTTTTGCTAACCAGTATTGTTGCAAGACCAATCCTATCACTCACATATGAGACAGAAATAAAAATATGCTCTTTAGGATTCGTAACACCTATATTTCTTAAGGTTTCAGCAGCAAGAGAAACAGATCTGAGTGTTTCAGAAGGCCTTTCAGGATAATGATATCTTGATACAGAAAAAATACCATCACTGTTTAAATGATTTAAAAATATTCTCCAGGCTTCAACGGTATAAAGAGAATTTTCTGCAAGCACAAATGCCCCTGCCGCAGTTGCTGCCCATGTATCTATTAACGATATTTGAATAATATCAAACTTACATTTAGACCTTGTAATATAGCTTCTTGCTTCATCATTGACAAAGCTTACATTAGGTAACCTATCAAGGTGGCCAGAGAAGTCACCAAAAACATCGTTAACTGTATTTATAATTATATTATTAAGCTCAAGCCCTTTAACAGATTTCTGATCAAAAACAAGTGCAGATAAAATATCTCTACCTCCACCGGATCCTATTACCAGAACAGTTGAGTCAGGTTTGATAAAATGAACTAGATTTGTATTATCAAGTTTTAAATATTCCAGCTCTTTTAAATTACCTTTAAACTCTGTTATAACCGTACTTGCATTAGAATCAATAGAAAGTTTTAACTGGTTTCTTTTTATATTTAAGTCTGAACTCGAGCTAAACCCCCAGCCTTTAATCATTACAGGTTTATCAATAGAGCCTTCAACATTTATTCTTGAAAATGAATTCCATTTCTGATAGAGAGATACTGCTGCTTTTTCACCCCTAATCCATAAAGGCCTTATTAAAGGTTTTTGAATATAGGCTAAATAACTGTTAATGGAAATAACCAGTATAAGGAGTACACAAAATAATTTTGTTTTTTTAGCAATTAACTTATTATTCGCAGAATTTGCAAACAAATACGCACTTATAGCAACCATAAAAGATACAACAAATACAGAACTAGGTACATCTATAAGCTCTAAAAGATATACCAAAATAACGCATCCACAGGCAGCACCTAAAAGGTCAACAGCATAAAGTTTGCTTATATCTTCAGGAAATTTTGTTAATGCAATTGTA
>JBFMGH010000622.1:0-5520 GCA_040752795.1 Cyanobacteriota bacterium | reverse complement strand
GGGTTTCTGAAGCGATAACGACAGATTCATTTTTGCCTTTTGTTAGAGAGTTATTAGGGTTATTAAATCTTATACTAAGGTTTGTTGATTCATTAAAAAGTTTAACATCGTGGGTTATCATTTTTTTCTTAGCCGCATAATATAATGAATGGCCATATCTTGATGCAACCATAACGTTTCCATTAGTAACAATCAGATTAATTTTATTAGGTTCAGTTGTGCCAACATCTGCACATAAAGAATTAATTTGCTGTATAGTTTTACTTAAAGCATCTCTAACAATAGCTGTTTCAATATCAGAAGAAGTAATATCTGAAACTTCTTTTCTTAAGATAGAAATAAATAAAAAAAACATGTATTCACTATCTGTGCTTCCAAGAATTTCAAAGGCTAATTCAGGACCAATTTTCTGAAGAATTAAAGGCCTTATTAAATCAAAATTTGAAACATGCCCATTATGTGCAAATATCCAGTTATAGTACAAAAAAGGATGCGCATTATGATCAGAGATTTCACCAACTGTAGCATCTCTTATGTGTGCAACCATAGTATCTGTTTCAATAAATTCAGTTAAAAATTTAAAATTGAAATCAAAAGAGGCAGAGCTGGCTCTTTTTTGAATAAAAGCTTTATGGTTTTGATAAAAACCAATTCCCCATCCCTGACTATTTGAAATATTTCTTGAGTCTAAAATAGATTGTTTAGCTAAGGCATTAGTTGCATCTACAAGAAAAAAAGATAGTTTGGTAGGTGAAATACCTTTATAACCGAATAGTCGACACATTTAAATTTCAAATCTTTCATTATTTATTAAGTGTTTCATTTTCCTCGATTATATTTTAACCAAAAATATTCCATAATTGCAGCTCTATTAAAAAAATTTTTTACCAAGATTTACCTATTTTAAACTACAGGAGGCTTATAATATCTATTTTGCAAATAATCTGAGGAAAACCTGTTGACAGTTTGAGACTTATGCACAACTCAATTTTAATAAAATAACAAATACAAAGAGCTAAAATATATATAAATATAAAAACAGCTGCTTATAAAAGCAGCTGTTTTCTTTTATTTTAGGAACTATCTCTGTTCATTATCTCTTCTTATATATCCTTCAGGAGCATTCTGTTTGTGAGAAACTTCAATAGTATCTTTTTTTGGCTCCTCAGCTTCTTTTTTAACCTCAGAAATAGTTTTAACAGTTTCAAGAAGATCTTTAATATTTTTGCCAGAAGCAATTTCTTCCAACAATGGTAATAACATTCCAGAATTAAGAATAGTTTTACCCAAACCACCAGAGCCAGAGCCTTCTCCACCATTCATAGAGAATATCTTAACATCAGAAATCTTACTGGCAGGAGCCATAAGTTCTTTAGTGATTTCAGGCATTACATTAACTAATTCCATTAATATATGGTTGACATTGGCCCTGTTTTTGGCTTCTACCAAGGCTTCTTGCCCCCTGGCATCAGCAAGCGCTTTTTCTAAATTAGCTTTAGCCATTCTTTCAATTGCTTTCGCTTTTAATTCAGAAGCCTGTAATTCAGCCTGCGCTATTTCTGTCAGTTTATATTTCTCAACATCAATCATAATTTTTTGTTGAATTTCTTTTTCTCTTGCGCTTGTTTCAGCTTTGATAACTTCAACAATTTTGTTACGTTCAGCTGTAGCTTTTTCTTCAACTGTTATAACGTTCTGGTGAGCCTGTTCTTTTTTGGCTTCAGTTGCTAATCTTTCAGCTTCTTTATTTAATACTGTAATTTCAACCTGTTGCTCAGAGACACGTTTACTTTCATCTGCTTCAAGAATTTTAATATCAGCTTCAATTTTAGCCTGCTCAACATTACGTTTTTGCTCAATAGCAATTTTTTGAGCATCAGCTTCTCTTAAAGCCTGCTCAGCTGCAACAGCCTGTTCAAATTCGACATTTTTCTTGTTTGTTTCAGCCCACTGAGCTTTGTTAGCAACTTCAATAGAACGTTTTTGAGCTGCTCTCATATACTCGATTTCCTGCTGTTGTTTAAGTGTGGCTGATTCTTCATCCTTTTCAAGATCAAGAATGCTCAATCTTGTTTTAACGTTTTTGTCTTTAATAGAAATTTCAGTATCTCTTTCAATAATATTTTTATCTCTAATAGCCGATTGAATCGTTTCAGTTAAGTGCCTTAAACCCTGAGCATCAAAGTAGTTTGTTTCTGATCTAAACTCTGAAGCATCTAACTGTGACACCGAAACAGATTCAAGAGACAGGCCGTTTTCACTCAAATCTTCCTGAAGGGTAGTATGCACAGCATTTGCAAATTCGGTTCTTGATTCATGCATTTCAGTAAGAGTTTTAGTAGCAGCAACACTCCTTAGAGCACTGATTAATTTAGGCCCTACCAGGTCTAATACCGAATCTTCCGATACCTCTCCAGTACTTCCTAATGATCGGCTGGCTACCAGAATTTTTTCTTTATTAGGTTCAACCCTAATATAAAATTCTGCCTCAACATCTGCTCTTAACCTATCAGCTGTTATTAATGCATCTTTTCCTCTCCTTACAACAGGTAACCTCATAGTTTGAAGGTTAACATAAGTCATTTTATGCAGGAAAGGAATAATAAGAGCTCCTGAGTGCATAATTACTTTGGCACCACCAGCACCTGTTTTTACGAATGCCAGATCTGGTTGGGCTTTTTTGTAAAGTCTTGCAGCTATGATGGCTAAAAAGATTACAAATATGAATAATATTATTGCTACAAATACCACCATAAAAATTAGAGCGCCCATTTCTGTTCCGCCTTCCATATTTTTCCTCCTTTCATAAAGATGCGCTATTATTTCAATGTGTTTATTAAGTTTAGAAGTAGAACTTATTTTCTAATTATTACTTCTGCCATTTAATAAAATCATCACTATCTTCAACTAATACTTTAAAGAGACTTTTTTCCTCCATAAAGTCAATGATTATTACTGTATCTTTATACTGTGGCTTAGTCTGACAGTCATCAGGAATAAAAGCATAAATTTTTTGTGTTGTGCCATGTTGATCAACAAGATTCAAAATTCCTATGGCTTTACCATTAACAATATCCTGATAGGTTGGAACAACATGACTTACAACGGTAGCTGTTGAACCAATATAGTCTTTCATAGATGAATGATAGCTTTTCGTATCAAAAACTTTACCAATAGCTCTGCTGGCAGATCTTGTAATTGGTAAAGCAGTTAGAAAACTAACTCCTAAAACAGCCGTAAAAATAATTGGTGCAATTACAGGTGTATGAAATAAACCTACTTTAAATATAATTATTAGCAATGAGTTAATAATTAAACCTATTGCAGCCCATAAAGACAACAAAGATGATACAACCATACTCAATGGCACCTTGCCAGCATTTAAATAATCCAGACTTTTAACTGCTACAACAAGAAGCAAACTTCTTTTTTTGTATCTTTTATTCTCATCTGTTTTAGCTGCTCCTACAAGAGAATCAGCATGAACATGAGTCACAGAAACATCTGTAGCAGGTGCATGAACCACACTGGCTCCTGATACTATATTAATATCGGCATCAGCATCTGCGTCCATATCAACTTCTGTATCAACATCAAGATCAGCATCTGCATCCATATCAACTTCTGTGCCAACATCAAGATCAACATCGGTATCAACATCAACTTCAACATCAACATCCATATCAGCATCGACATCAATATCGGTTTCAATAGCCAGATCAGCATCTGTATCAACCTCAATAGAAGCATCAGCATCAGCATCTGTATCAGCACCACCTAACACTACAGTTGTACCAAGGAGCAACCCTACAAATAAAAGCATGCCCCAAAACGGAAGATTAAACCAACCAAATATTATTTCTACAAATCCCACTTATTTTAACCTTTCCTTTTGTGACCTTAACTTTTTATGGTAAAACCTTTTATATAATATCACAGTCAATCAGAAAATAAAAGATAATATAGTAATTTTTTAAAAATTATTTCTATAATTTCTTATTTATTTTTTTATTTATTTGCAAACACCAGGGTAATGCATTATAAATATTCTTAAAACAACCATTTGTTTTTCTTAAACAATTTGTATCAGGAAAATATTTGAAAATAAAGTATTTAATTATTTGACTATTATTTTGCTTTATTTATTGATAATGGTGTTTTTACAATATATGCTAGGTTGTTAGTAGATATAAAGTAATCACAGGACTAATTTATTTATATTTTCAAAGATTTTTTATTTTATTTAATATTCAATAAAATCATTATTTGAAGATTTTTTCAGGTTATTTTTGTGCTTTATTTGAGTTTTGTAAGGACATTGTACTTTTCTATCTATTAAATAAACTCTTTCTAATAACCTTGAATATACAAAGGGATATATTTGAAAGTAAATAATTAATTTTTTAATTATTAAAGTTAATTTTTGCATCTACATATCCTGATTATTGCTTAAATTAAACAATGAAACATTCTCATAGATGTCAGTAGAAAGCCATCTTAATAACAAAATAGTGTATCAAATGAAATTCCCCCAATTTTAAAGTTTAAATTAAATTATTGATAATCATATTAAAACAAGTAATTATTTTTTGCTGCTACTTTATTAAGATATATTATCATATTGTTTAATAAATTTACTTATATCTATTTTTGTTTTTTTGCCATTAAAGTGTATTTGCTAGATTTATAAACTATATATTCTTGCCAGGTTTCCTTTATTAAAAATAAGATAAAATATTATAATACTTAAATCATGTTTAAAAAGAGGTGGGATTTATAGTGAAAGAAACTTTAGAAAGAATTAAAAAAGATAAATTAGTTGCCATTGTCAGAGAGGATTCTCAAGACACTGCATACAATGCAGCAGTTGCCTGCATCGAAGGAGGTTTAAAGATAGTCGAAATAACTCTAAACACTGGTGGTGCTCTTGAAATAATTGAAACTCTCTGTAATAAATACCCTCATATATTAATAGGTGCTGGAACAGCTTTAAATATTGAATTAGCAAATCAGGCAATTAAAGCCGGTGCAAAATTTGTTATATCTCCTCATACAGATAAAGATCTTATAGAATTCTGTCATAATAATAATGTTGTTGCAGTTCCTGGTACATCTACACCTACTGAAATGATGACAGCTTATAACCATGGTGCACAACTAATAAAAGTCTTTCCTATCTCAAATTTAGGGGGGCCAAATTTCATAAAAAACATAAGAGGCCCGTTACCCCATCTTAAATTAATACCTACAGGCGGTGTTGATATAAATAATGTTGCTGACTTTTTTAAAGCTGGCGTTTTTGCTGTTGGTTTATCAGGGGCACTGGTCTGCAAAGAAGCTGTTAACACTGGAAACTTTGATATGATAAAAAGATTAGCCCAGGAAATAATTAAAAACAGGAGTTACGCATTTTAATATAAAAACTTAAAAAAAGTTCTTATACCCCTTTTGTTCTAATGAACATAATGCTAGTATAAGAACATGTTAAATATTAATTACTATAAACTAGCATTATTAAGC
>JBFMGH010000621.1:0-2740 GCA_040752795.1 Cyanobacteriota bacterium | reverse complement strand
GATAAAGATTGGGTTCGATTTGCAAAGGTTTTTGAGGGTCAGTAAAAAGATTCTGCCTTAAAGTAAATAGCGAATATACTATAGCAGGATTAAAAAAGTTAATTAAAACAATATTAGAATATTTACTTAGTAAACACCCTGCCCAGATGCCTTGCTGAATATCATTTTGCGTTAAAATATATTCTGAAGCGTCAGTTAAGATAGGGAATCGCAGTGCTTTTATATTATTAATGACAACGCTTCTTCTAATTAAAGTTAATGTTTCAATAATGTTATCTTTACAGTTGTCAGGTATAGCTAAAATAAGGTCTTTAACTTTCTCTGCTTCAAGTTTTTCGGAAAGGGTTGCAAGGTCATCAATAGTATCTGCTTCTATACATATAGTTGAGCATGTCGATTGATATAGCCTAGTATAGTCGCCTTTATTGGCATTTTTTAGAAACAGTATTGGTTTTTGTGAATCTACTAAAAGATTATAACCTTTAATAAGGTCATCAAGCTCAAAACTGACAAGTATTAAACTAAAACAGGCATCAAGATTTTCCTGAACTAATTTGCTAATAAATTTTATAAACATGTCAGAATCATTGTTATCGTTTTGAATAGAAATGCATTGAATACTTATTTCCTCGCCGATTCTTTCAACTTTGTAGTTTTTAATCTGCTGAATAGTGTTGTTAAAATATTCAAAACCTTTTGATGTAGTTAACTTAATACTAATGCAGGTAGGGTTTAGAAAAGTTTTATCATGTCTGTATAATACGGTTTCGCCGCCAGTTTTAATTTGTTTTTGATTAATTCCAAATGTTATGGTTTCTTGTTTTTTACCACTTTGTGATTCTATTAAATCTTTCAATTCGTCAGATATATAGCAGCATTGCTCTATAAGAGCCTCGCCTTTAGCCAATTTCATTGCATATGCCATGCATGTAGGGAAGTTACATTTTTTACAATTTGCCTCAGGAGCTTTTTTACCGCCAGGTAACAGTTTAAATATCTGAATTCCACTTAATGACATCTAATTTATTCCTTTTATAAATTCTGAAATGCTTTTAATGCTTGGTAGATATCTCATTATAACTATATCAGCACCAGCCATAATCATGCTGGAAGTTGTTAAAGATTCCCACATAGTAGCCCGAGTTTGAACGTCTCCCCATTCCGAATTGGAAATATTGGCTTTTGCCTCTTTAGTCCTCCAGCTTTCTTCGCCTGAAAACACTATAATAGGCATGTTAAGCATATTATCACCTTCAAAAGCAGCTATACGTATTTTTTCAACAACGCTATAAGCATAATCAAGTCCATAGCCCAGGCCACCCATATTTGGGTCCATAACAATTTTATCGGGGCTAAAGCCTAATTCAGAAATTAAAATATTAAGCTGTTTAGCCAGATTGACATCAATAGGGGTTCTTGCAATAACACAGTGCCCATAATCTCTGCAAGCAGGAACTATATATTTATAAGTATCCTCTTCTATAGGCCCTATTAAACAATTATATTCTTCCATTTTCTCTGCAATAACAGGTAAAACTTTTTTATCAATCTCTCTATTATTTGTGCCAAGAATGCTAAGTGGTAGATTTGTAGATTTAATAATTTCTATTGCCGTATTTATAAACTTTTTTAGTTGTGAATTGCTATCAATATCCCCTGAAAGTCTTAAGGCTATGAGGTTAGCCTTGTTGTTTTTTGCATTATTAGCCCATTTTACAGGTTCTGTAATAGAGCTTTCCCAGCCACGGACTAATTCAGAAGGGTATTTCTCTGGAAGTAGAAATTGTATTTCAACTGCTATTTGAGGTTTGTAAGTTATATTGCCATCTTGATTTACAAAAGGCATAGCACTTTGAGAGCCTATTTTAACCATATTATGTTTGTCAGTGCCAATTATAACCTCTCTAATGGATTGTGACATTTTAATTCTTGATGTTTTGAGAATGTTAGACATCAGATTTTCCTCATTTAGTATCGGGAAAATATTATTAAAAACTAACCCAAATTGAAAGATTTTAGCTTATAAAACTTAAATAATATTAAGTTAAAAGTAAAACCTTCTTATAAATAGCTTAAAGAATAACAAATTAAGCTGGTTTTTGTTATGATTTGAAAAAAAATTTCAATAGAGACCCAAGTATCAGTTATTTTAAAAAATATAAGAGATTAGTGATTAAGAAAGGGAGAGCTAAAACTCTAGCTGTGCTGGTTTTTTAGCCCTGATAATCTTCTCAGGTTAAAGATTTTTTAATATTGATAACATTATGCATAAAGTATTAATAAATAATTCGAAGATTTAGCTTAATATTTCATTACAAATCGTTCCAAAATTAAAATTGATTGTTTTTATATAATTACAAAGATTAATTCCTCTCTCCAAAAAAAATAATTCCTCTAAATAAATTCCGTAATCTCTCTACTCTCTCTCAAAAGTTTTCCCGAAAGGGACTTTTTTTTTGACTAATAAAATATAGTAACAACTCAGGTTAGTACTTTTTAACGTACTCTTTGTTAAAGAATATAAATTAAAACTAAGGTTTTAAATCTCAATAATAGCCAGTAATAGACCAAGCATTGAATAAAAAATTCTTAAAATAACTTAAAAAAATGCTTTTAAAGGATTTAAATATCATATTGTTTTTGGTACACTATTTAAACTGAAAAAAGCTTTTAATATTAAAAAGCTAGAAATGGTTAGAGTTCCTACAGTTACTGATAGAGTTGAGACTAAGAGACACAA
>JBFMGH010000620.1:0-2300 GCA_040752795.1 Cyanobacteriota bacterium | reverse complement strand
CGGCAAAGATCTGTTTCCGAAACTTTGTGAATAATCCGGGCTAAACACAGTGTTTATAGTTTACGTAATATTTTCATAACCCCATTTTTAAGTATTTCACTACATTCAATTTGTTTTTTTGTTTTAATAGCCATAAGCACTTCAGGAGATATTTCACATTTACTATTCAATTCCAGAGCTTTTTTAAGATATCTTTCTGCTTTTTCACATTCATTTTTAATGCAATATATTAACCCTACATAACTAAACAATTCACTATCACCAGCATGAATAACTGTTGCCGCCTTAAAACTACTTAATGCCAGATCAATTTTATTATTAAATAAAGCCATAATACCTAGAAGAGTATAAGATCCATCTTTATGAGGGTTGTAATAAACATTCTTTCTGGCAAATTCTTCGGCTTCCTGATAGTTGTTAGAAGTAAAACTATTAATTATTTTGTTAGTCAAAGCCAGGTAACAACCTGGATCAAGATCTATAGCTTTATAAATAAGTTCCAGTCCTTTTTCTTTTTCATTTTTACTTATATATGCCATACCCAGCATTGCATATGACTCAGGAAAATCTGGTTTTAAAGAAATAGCCTTATTTGCATTATCTATTACAAGATCATGTAACCCTTGCATTTGATATAAGGCTGCTTCATTAAGATAATATAATGCACTATCTGGATTAATTTTTAATATATTATTATTGGCAAATTGTCCGGCTTTGAATTCACCGAGTTTATATAATACATTAGCCTGCAAATTATAAACAAATTCGTCATTGTAACCAAGAAATAACACTTTTTCCAGATACGCTTTAGCCCTGGAATAGTTTTTAATTTCAAGACAATTCTCTGTAAGAAATAAATATGCATATGGATCTCTGGAATTAAAAGCAATAGCTCTTCTTAAATCAAGATCTGTTGCTTCTCTGTTGCCCTTTATATAATTTTCAAAAGCTGATATATAGTTAACAACTCCATCTCTTGCTTCTTGAGACATTATTTTTCTTTTCCGATCAATCTCAGTATTAGAAACACCTTCCTGATCATAAATCTGAGCAAGTAAATAATATGCATATGGATGCTCTGGGGTCAGTTCAATGCTTTTTTTTAGATTTTTACTTGCATCTTCATTATTTCCAGAAATACTATTAATGATTCCAAGGTTGAAATAACCAAATCCACCCATATAACCAAGGGAAGTCCATCTTTTATAATACTTTATACACTGTTGATTAAGTGGTTGAATTTCTATTATTTCATTTTTGTTTTTTTTTAGATGTTTTTCTTCAAATTTTTCATAGATTCTTTCCAGCTCAAATTCAGAATATTGAGCCAGATATCCCTTTTTAGAAATCATACCCAGATCAATAGATGCCGGGTTAATGCTCCATTGATGAGAAATCATATATATAGTTTCGTCATCTGGTATCCATTCAAAAGTTTTTATTTTTTCAAATTCACATACTTTTTCTGCCAGGGTATGATTACCTATATCTGAAATTAATTCTCTATCTTTATTACAATAAGCAAAGGCTCTTTCAAGCAAACTGTTTTTATAAAGTATCCAGTGGGTATATTCATTTTCAGGGTCATATGAAAATGACTGAAGTTCTTCAAATCTTGAAGCTATTTCAGGTAATAATATATCATTTATTGCCGTAGCATTTTCTTTATCTCCAAATATACCCGGGCAAATAATCATTATCCAGCCATCTATAGGTGGAGATATATAAACACATAGCTTAGGGGCTTCACTTTCTAAATCATTGTAAACAGCATTAACACCATCTTCCAATGTCGATTCTTGAGGATCATTCAACTTTAAGCTTTTTATTATCTCTTCAATGTCATGTGATCTTATAGCTAACCAGCCTAATTTATATTTTCTTGAATAGGATTTGCCTTCTGACATATAACCATAACTCCCTCTACAACTGCTTTTCTATGCAAGTATCAACCCAATTAACTTTTATCAGAAATTTTTACACCTGCAAAGTAAATAGATACTGTTCTTCTATCAAGCAAAATATTACCCTGATTTAACTTGCCTATTAACAAATAATAATAACCTAAAAATAACTTATGAAAATAATTAAATTTAAATTGTTATATAAGCTAAATTATTTATAAATTTTTTATATTTATATAAGAGGTTTTTTTACTCTATTGGCTGGAATATACTTTATTAACACACTATAATTTCATATTATACCAATACACGAAAGTAAACGATATATGGCTTTAAATTACTCTAAGGTGTTTTTTGCTGCTGCGCAGGCAAAAAAAACATAACACAAAAATATTA
>JBFMGH010000619.1:0-8588 GCA_040752795.1 Cyanobacteriota bacterium | reverse complement strand
AGCCCGATCCTCTAAAACCTGGTCCCTGTTAAATATTTACAGTGTGTTAAATGCATAAATCTTTAACTTAAGTCATTACTTGAGCCTTGAGAGTTTGTAACAAATTCACGAATTAACCGGGTTAAATTTATAGTCAATGAACTAATTATATTTATCCTTGAAAGTAATCTATAGATTCCAGATTATAGAGGCAGGGTGTTCAGGTAAAAACACCCTATAATAATTTAAAGCCATATATCGTTTACCTCCGTGGATTGATATAACAAGTAAAAAGAATAATATTAGTAAGTCTATGATAAAAGTCAGTTAAGCGGGTCTCTGGTGCTTTATCTTGTTTAGCATAAATTTGAGATTTATAATTATACAGAGGTTATACAATTCTTAAACTTATTTAAATTAATCAACTAAACAAAAGGCATTTATCTATATTTGTTGATTGATATGTATATCTATTAATTGTATAAGTTTAATTAAAATAACCCATCAAGAAATTCGAGGATTATTTATGAATATTAGAAAGTTTATACATATCAGTATACTTATTTTATTAATATTTACATTAATGGGTATTTCAGTTATAGCAAAAAATACTAATATCCAGAAGGATTTAGAATCTACCATATCAATAGTAAATAATTATGTAATAAATTATAAAAATCAGACAAAAAAAGATCTCATTGAAGAAAAGCTTCTTAAAAATCCTGGAGACAGACGGTTGCTTGAATTAAAGCTTGATTTAATGTATGCCACAGATCTTTTTGCTTTTTTGTGGACAGAAGAAGACTATGACAAATCACTTGGAATAATTCAACAACTTAAAAAAGCAAACTATGCAATTCCAAAAATGTATCTTTATGAGTCTCTTTATTACAAAAATCAGGGAGAATGGGATATTGCTTCTCAACTTGCTTCATATACAATTAAAAAACTAGAGACTAATAGCGATACAACCCAAGAATTATATCTTTTAGCCCGGGCACAATTTGAGCTGGGAATTTATACTTCAAATCAGGATTTAATAATAAATGCAATAGAGCAACTTGAAGTTGTTTTAAATCAAAAACCTGACAATATTATTTATTTATCAACCATAAACGAAATGTTCAGATATATAGAAGTTCCTGAAGATGTTTACAACTCATTTAGCGATAGAATAAATCTTTATCAAAGCAAATTATCAGAAATACAAAAAGAACTATCGATTCGAAATCCGAGAAATCTTTTTTATAAAAAGAATCAAAGAGATGACATATACTATGAAGAGGTAATGAAACCAATAACTGAAGAAATATTAAGGAGATGGAAATCTGCTAAAACAGCTCAAAGTTTTCCGGCAGATCAATTATATTTTTTTCAGGTAACTAATAACCGAAAAATTATCAACATCAGGCTAATCTCAAATGATAATGCATCTGAAAATTTAATAAAGATTAGTGAAAGCGCAATTGAAAATACAATAGTTCCATATCTTCCTGAAAATTATCCATTAAAAACTATGAATATAATATTTATCTTTTCATACCACTAAATATTTTAAATATACTGATACTGATCCTTGAAAGTAATTTATAGATTATAGGGACTGGGTATTATTAATTAAAGCTTTTCTTTAGGTTGCTTTATAAAACAGATCTTTGAAATTGATAATTAACAGATGTTTACAGGGAATTACACGTGTAAGAATACCTTGATATAGGAGCTTAGTCTACAAATGACATTAATTTTATCAATTTTAAATGCGTGAATTTTTTATAAATAATATATTCATTACCTATATACTTCAGAGAATATTTGTAATAAAATATCCCTGCTAAAGAGTAATTGCTCAAAATTTTTATTGACTCAAAAAATGAGTCGATAATGTTTTGGTGCAAAAAGAATAATAAGTAATAAGTAAACTATTCTAAGAGGGAAATTGGGAATATATGCTGGATTTCAACTTCCAATACATAAAAAATCTTGCCTCACCAGGTGTATGGAGAAGAGGGTATTCTTATTATCAGACTAAACAGGTTGAAAAAGTAGAACTTTGTGAAGAAGGTATACAGGGAAAAGTCAAAGGCAATTTTAGAGATGAATATACAACAATTCTTAAACTTTCGGAAGATAATGTCAAAGCAGAATGTGACTGTCCATTTCCTGATGAATGGTGCAAACACGCTGTTGCTGTTGCTCTTATAGGCATTAGCGAAGGTTTATGGAAAAAGTACTGGGGTATTGAAGATACAGTTATTGAAGAAGATGAGAAATATGAAGGTTCTTATAGGTTCTATTTTAGTGAAAAATCAAAGCCAAAAACTGTTGCTATTAAAGTTATTGATAGAAATAAAGATGTTACTGTAACTGAAATCGAACCAATTCTAAGAGATGTAATAGAAGCACAAAAACGTAATCTTATTCAATTAAACGATATACAGAAAAAAGAGCTATATGTTTTAACTTTCTTGCACAAATTAGGTCAACTTGATACTAAGAGAAAGCATTTTTACATATATTATAATAATTTAACAGATCTTCTTAGCTACCTTTCAGGAGTTGATGATTTTAGAAACGCTCAAACAAAACAAAGAATGAGAGTTGAATCTAATCCACTTAAACTGATAATGAATATAAATCTATCAATGGTAGGTAATGTTCTTGTTGCTCTTCACTGGAAACGTACAAATCCAGATGATAGTATTCCTTATGAAGAAGTTAAACTTTTTGCTAAAAGAGTTCAATGGGGTATATATAATAATATAATATTTCCTATAGAAACAAAAGTTGGTGAATTGCCTTATTTTCTATCTAAATCAAGTTTCCTAGACATAAGAGGCGGTGATGGTGGAAAATTTTTGTTTCAACAGCTACCCAAATTTAAAGAGAGTCTTGAAGGAGAACTTGAACTTGAGGAAGCAGACCTTATTAAAAATGCACGGTTAGAAGTAAAACCCCCTAAAAAAGTTTTAACCATTGAAATGCCAGATGAATCAACTATTAGAGCTGCATTAGAATTTGACTATGATGGCATGAGGGTTCCTTATTTAGATACTGCACATGAATCTCCTTATGTATGTGTTGTTAAAAATGCTCCACCTCCTAAGCAATATTCTATAGAAGAATTTAGGGAGCAGGAAGCAGCTAAACGTAAAGCAGAAATTGAAGCAGGGATAATTGATCCTTCTAAAGAAGAAAAGAAATTTAAGAAAGTTATAAGAGTTAAAGTCATTGGCAAACCCAAAAAAGGTGTTGGCCCAAAGAAAGTTGCATCAGCAGACAAACCAGAGCAAGAAATAATCCTTAAAGAAGGCAAAGAAGAAATATTGCAATCTGTTGAAGATATTTCAGATTCTGAAGATTTTAAAGTATGCTTTAACGACAGTGACTTTGCTGACTATGATGAAGATTTTACTCATTCAGATACAGAAGATAACCTTTTCGAAGCCAGTATTGAAGAGAAAGAGTTAGATTTAAATGTTTTTGATGCTAATAGTGTCATTGATGAGTCAGAAGTCTTTGAATCCGGTTCTGAAACTGAATATGAATATGTTGATGATGAGCCAGAAGTCTTTGAATCCGGTTCTGAAACTGAATATGAATATACTGAAGAAGAAATGATAGGCACTCCATTAATAAAAGAAGCTGAAGAAATTGGATTTGAAGAGGAAATACCTGTATTAAGAATGCCTGATAAAAAACAGGTCAGGCAAAAAAAAGAGGCTGGTTTAAGTTCTTTTGATAATTTGCTGGACTCATTAGTTCCTCAGCAACCAAATGTGCTCTCTCAAAATCTGTTTAAGGCTTCGCCTAAAGCACCTAAACGACATAAAGTCATTGAAGATGTAGATATAATAGACAAAATTTTTTCCGACTCCAGTTCTACTACTAAAAAAACAAAGAAATCTGAAAAAACTAAAGATACTACCGAACCTAAAAAGAAAGGAACTCCACCCAAAAAAGCAAAAAAAGATTTAGATTCTATTGAAGAAACAATTGTTTCTGATGAAATCGTCGATGAAATCGATGATATTACTGATGTAACCAATGTTACCTTACAAACACCAGAAGAAATATACTGGATCAAAAGAAATATTGAGCTTGAAAAACAAACCTATAAAGAATTAATTGCTGCTTCGTTAACTCCAGTTCAAACCAACAAACTTGAAGCGCATGATGATAATGTAGTTGATTTTGTTGGAAAGTTTTTACCGTTACTAAAAGATAATGAAGAATGGATTATAGAATATCCAGAAGAGATAGAACGTATAAGACTTGCAGATGAACCTGCCAAGTTTATTATTCGTATTGATTTTGAAAAAGATCATAAAACATTTATCTTAGAAGTTGTTTGCCAGGTGGGAAAAAGAGAAATTAAACTTGATGAAGTTCAAGAATTAATCAAAGAAGGCAGAAAATATATTTATGCTAGCGGTACAGGTTTCGCTGAAATACCACTTGCTGATAGTTTACAACTAACTAAAACCCTTAATAGCTTTGATGCCAATAAAATTGAAGAGGCAACCTTTCGAGTATTAACATATAAAGTAGGACTTGTTGCTGAATTGTTTGATCAGAATGTTGAAATTGAAATGTCTGATCAGTTTAAAGTATTTTGGGACCTGATTTCTTCTTTTAGTAACTTTGATGAAACCCCTGTGCCAGAAGAAATAACGGCCACTCTTCGTGAATATCAGAAAAAAGGATTTTCCTGGTTACACTTTATGTATACTTATGGTTTAAATGGTATTCTGGCTGATGATATGGGTCTTGGTAAAACATTACAAACATTAACACTTCTTCAAATGGCTAAAGACAAGCATGAGCGCAAGCCATCTCTGGTTATCTGCCCTACATCAGTTGTATTTAACTGGGAGGATGAAATTAAAAAATTTGCCCCTGATTTAAAAGCAATCAATTTTACCGGTGCTACAAGGCATTCTTTGTTAAACAAAATTAATAGTAACGATGTTGTTATTACCAGCTATGCTCTTATAAGAAGAGATATTCAGCATTTAAGAAAATATGAATTCAGGTATATAATTCTTGATGAAGCTCAAAAAATTAAAAATTATCAGTCTATGACTGCTAACGTAACCAAACAACTACGCTCAAACCATAGATTGGCTTTATCAGGTACTCCTATTGAAAACCGGCTCTCTGAGCTCTGGTCAATATTTGATTTCTTAACACCAGGTTTTCTTTATGATCATAACGAGTTTAGATACAGATATGCACAGCCAATAGAAGAGCATGGCAACAGAGATGCAGAAAGACGCTTAAAAAAACAGGTGTACCCGTTTATTTTAAGAAGGCTTAAGCAAAATGTCGCCAAAGACTTACCTGACAAATTGGAATTTCTTTCATATTGTGAACTTCTTCCAGAGCAACGTGATATTTATCTTGATGTACTAGAATACACAAGAGAAGAATTATTCCGCAAAATTGAAAAAGATGGATTTGCAAGAAGCCATATGTCAATCCTATCAGCCTTATTAAGATTAAGACAAATATGTTGTCATCCACGATTGATTGGAGATGTGCACGAGTCACAAATTAGAAACTCAGGTAAATTTGATCACCTGAAAGATATGATTTCAGATGTTATTGATCAGGGCCATAGAGTTCTTTTGTTTAGCCAATTTGTGCAAATGCTCAATATAATAAAGGATCACTTTGATAGAACAGGCATAAAATATGAATATTTAACAGGCTCAACAAAAGATCGAAAAGAAAGAGTTGATCATTTTAACAACGATCCAACTGTACCTGTATTTCTTATTAGTTTGAAAGCAGGTGGAACTGGTCTAAACCTGACCGGTGCAGATTATGTAATCCATTATGACCCATGGTGGAACCCTGCGGTAGAAGATCAAGCCACTGATAGGGCTCATCGTATAGGTCAAACAAAGAAAGTCTTTGTCTACAGGTTAATCACTAAAGGCACAGTTGAAGAAAAAATGATTAAACTTCAGGAGAAAAAACGTGATTTGATAGACAGCGTTATAACTGTTGATACATCACTTGGAAAAATTCTTACATATGAAGACCTTAAAGAGATCTTAAGCCCTGATTTTTAGTTATAACTTAAATAATAAAAATTCAGGTAGCACTATCAATAGCAGGTGGTGGTTCTTCAACAGCCTCTGATCTGGCTTCACTACCATTGGAATATATATAATCAATAAGAATTTTAATAATACTGGCAACAGGTACAGCAAGAAGAATTCCAATAACACCTGCAGTTCTTTCTCCAATAATAAGAGCAATAATAACTACAATTGGATTAAGACCGGTCATATCTCCTAAAATTTTAGGTACCAGAACATTATTACTGAAAACCTGGAAAATTAAAAATATTATAAATACAACCATTGCAGTAAGAGGATCTTGAACAAGCGCAACAATTATAGCAGGTATAATAGCTAATGTCTGGCCAATAAAAGGTATAAACTGGCCAAAACCCATAAATAACGCCAGAACAAGAGCATACTTAAGATCAAAAATTGTATAAATAACCCACATGAAAAGGCCTGTTAGAAACCCTATAACTGCTTGACCTCTTATGTAACCCAGCATAGCTTCATGAATTCTGTTTTCAATAGCAGGTAATTTAATAAAATTTTGCTTTTGTGCAATAGAATTCAACCAGGATCGTATATCCTGTGCGCTAATCAAGAAGAAAAAAGTTAACATCAGAATCAAAATACCATAAATAATATTTCTGAAAGTGCCCAGAGCAATGCCCTGAAGTGCCTGAGCACCTTGATTAGCAAGAGCTTGTAGTTGTTTATAAATATTTTCTTCAATGGCTGCGGCCTGAACTTTTTTTTGATCTTCAGTAGACAATTTACTTAAATCATCTGGCAAATTGCTTATGCCACTGTGCTTTATAAGGTTCTGAAACACACTAATTCCGTATTGACTTGACATGTCATCAATATACTCAATAGATTTTTCTTCTAATTCAACAATATATCTAGGTAAAGCCTGTGTTAATTCTATCAATTGCCTGGAAACTGGTTGAACCATTAGCAATACTATAACAACAAAAACAATAATAGATATTATATAAGCAGTTAAAGTTGCTATAAAACGCTTACTCACCCTTTTTGTTTCTGGTAAATACTTTTCTATTGCTTTAACTGGCCACAGCATTATATATGTGATGGCTAGAGAGACGGCCAATATAGACACTAAATCATTAAAATATCTTATAACATATAAAATAATTATAATTATTATAGCCCAGCAGAGAGATATAATAGAAATCTTAAAGAATTTATCCAGATCTTTAAACATTATTAAAAGCCAATCCTACCTTAGAGAAAGTATAACATTAAATTTATTGATATTTATATATTTTCTTTGACGGAAAATATAATTTCAAGTTTCTACAAAATAGCTTTTTATTGAAAGTAAATTAAACAATGAATAATCAACTTTAAATTATTTATTACTTAAAGGATTAAACAATTTAATGATTTATAAAAGCATTTTAAGCTGTAATGAAAGTTATTTATATTATTTGCTAAAATTGTAGAAAGAGTTTATGATTAACAATATTATTTATAATATAATTTTTTAAATAATTATTTATATTAATAAAGTAAATATACTAAAAAATTCATGGAGCAGGTTTAACATGGTAACAAACTTAAAGAATAAGAAACTGGTAACAATAGGAAATGGAACAGGTCAATCAACGATATTAAAACATCTTCAAACCCATATTGAAGACATAAGCGTGATTGTTGGCGTCACCGACAACGGCGGCCACAGTGGTCTATTAAGACGAATAATGAATATACCTGCCCCTGGTGATATTAGAAATTGTATGTCGGCTGTTTCTAATCCTGATAATATACTTACAAAATTGCTAGGTTACAGATTCATTCAAGACGAACTATCAGGGCATAGCCTTGGAAATTTAATTATTTCTGCACTGGTTGATATAGAAGGTGACCTTGGTAAAGCTGTAAAAAAATTAACAGAATCAATGGGAATTAAAGCAAAAATATACCCATCAACAATTGAAAGTACTCAAATTTGTGCAGAACTTGAAAACGGGGAAATTATTGAGGGTGAATTTGAAATAATACGAAGAAGTAATAATCATATTAATATTGTCAGGCTATTTCATAACCCTCCAGTAAAAGCATACGCACCCTGCATAGATGCTGTAAATAACGCTGACATAATAGTTATTTCACCCGGCACATTAAGAACTGGAATAATTTCAACATTGCTTGCTAATGGAATGCAAGAAGCAATGAGTGCAACAAAAGCAAGAATCATTTTTATATGCAATATTATGACCAACCCCGGTCAAACTGAAGGGTTTTCTACTCAAGATCACATAGATGAAATAACAAAATATTTAGGAAGAAAACCTGACTATGCACTTATTCATTCTGGAGACATCCCCCAGTTTGTTCAGGAAATATATTTAAAAGAAAGATCATACCCTGTAAAACATATGAATATTGAACATAGAGATATAAAAATAATAATGGAAGATCTTTTAGAAGAAATAAACGAACAAGAAATTAAGAGACTTCAACGAATAAATGGCAAAGACATAAAGACAACACCACATATAATAAGGCATA
>JBFMGH010000618.1:0-15392 GCA_040752795.1 Cyanobacteriota bacterium | reverse complement strand
TTTGGCGCGCCGCCCCGAAAAAACCCCCCTGCCTCTATAATCTGGAATCCATAGATTACTTTTAAGGATAAGTATAATTTTTGAAATTATGCTTAGATCATTAAATATCAATAATATTTGATTTGTTAAAATATTAATGTAACAACAAAGTAAATTTTTATTGATGTCTCAAGAGAAGTATGTCAATTTAATTTATTGATACTATTTATAAAATTAATTGTATTCAACACAAAATAAATTACTCTTAATGATTTCTCTTAGTTCGGTCAACATCAATAGTTTAAAGGATACCCCTTTAACACAATCACATTTTATTGGCTCTAAACAAGCATTTAGAGGCAATTTTAGCTCATCTAAACCATTAAACTATGATCAAGATATATACGCTAAACAGAATTCATTTATAAATTACAGGGTAAATAATAATAAAGACATCTTTCTTCGAAACGTCTTGATATCATCATTAAGAGAAGATGGCGTACAGATTCCAAAAGGTGTATTAATTTCAGTATCAGCACCAAGAACTATTACTGATGAAACAAAAGAAAGCTTTAGAAATATTATTTTTGGTCAATTTAAGGGCTTCACAAATTATTTCTTCGAATTGTTTTCAAAACCTGAAAACAATTTCAAACAAACTGTTGAGAACCTAAAAATACCTACAATACTTAAAGAGGAATTAAATAGCTTATATAATTACCTTGATAACTACTATCAACTTAAAATAAAACTGCCTGGCGATATCAAGAATTACAATATTTTATCATTATCAGAGAAAGATAAGAGAGAACTTATTGACAAAGCCACCCCTGAAAACAGGGCATTTATAGAGAAAATCCTTCAAGAGTCTGGAGAAATTAAACAACTGGCAACAAAATTTAGCCGTTCAGAAATGGAGAGGGCTGTTCTTTTTGAAGCAGGAGAAAATTCCAGAAACTTTATAACTAAATTAATTGCAGGCATATTTTTATTAGCTGGCCTTGAACACTATAAACCTGCAATGGTAAGTGCTTTAGGGCCTCAAACATCTATCGGTAAATATTTTAATAATATAACTGAATTTGTTGGGGGTTGTGGTGATGATTGCCTTGGAAGTTATAAAGATTATTTCCAGGACGAAGTAACATTTGGAAAACCAATAGCACAAAAGATCCTTGGACTGTCAATTTTTGCTGGCATAGCATCCAGTGCTGTTGCAGCACCATTAGGAACAGGAACCGCTATAGGTGCAATTTTATATGGAAATGCTTCTTCTGGATCAAGTATATTTTCCAATCTAGCAACTTTCTTCTTAATGTTTAAAAATTACGATAATATGGTTGAAAAAGGTATAATAGAACCTCCAGAAAATTGCAACAAGGGTATTAAAAAGTTCATACATAAACTTAATACCACCTGGAAAAACTTTGCAGCATATGATGCTTATTTTGGTAAGGTCATAGGAATTCTTGCCTGTACTCCTGCTGCTTATATTGCATTTAAAACTGGTGCTATACAGTCTCAGTCTAAATGGGTTAAAGCTGGAGCATTAATGCTTGTTGGGTCTATTGAGTCATATATAACAGTTATAATACAATTATTAAGAGATAACTTAAGAAAAGCTAAAATCAAAACATCAAAAGAACTTATTTCTAGTGGAAAATTTGATGTAAATGAATACGATTCAAGAAAATATGAGATAAAAGGTAGTTCAAAATTATCTCAAAAGCTTAAATCTTCAATCAATTTTTTCAAAACTTTCAACGAAGATCCTTAGTATATTTGAGTTTTAATCATACCGATTAACAACTTTTAAAAGATAATTTGAACAACAAAAAATTTTACCTACAATTATAATATATTCATTTAAAGTACAAAATAAGTTCAAATTTATAATCATGAGAGAAAATCCAATAAAATCATATGTTTCATTAATCAATAAGCTTGAAAAACTAATTGCAACAAGACTTAAGTTTAAAAATGACGCTTTTCCTGAAGAAAACGACTTATTTTATGCTGCAACGCAACTCAATAAATACCTTAAATGTTTAAAAGAAAACGACTTGCTTTTTTCAAATGCAGATATTCAGATAATTGAATGCCTACTGTTAAGAAATCATTCAGATTATATATCAACTACATTTGCGATTTTTATGTTAAGCATAACTATATTAACATTTTCATATATTCAAAGTAGTAATTTTACTGCAGCACTGATAGGCCTGGCTTTTATTGCTGTAATTTTTTATATGGCTAAATCTTTTGCAGATACTAGTAACTCTGAAATGTTACCTTACACGATAATTGGTTTCTTTGCCGGTTGTTTAGTAAAATTTATAAAAATTAGTTTCAATGAACCAGAAATCATAACAAGCGATTTAGACATTATTTTCAACAGTACATTTGAAATAAATGGCTTTTCTGTTGTTTTATTAGCTTTAATATTACTCACAATATCTTATACAGATCGAAAATATAAAATCTATAGATACTTTATAATTCTAGATTTAAGGAAATTACATAAAATTTATCTTGAAAATCAGTGTAGAATAGATGAAATAGCATCAAATTAATATTTAATCCCTAACAGGTAAAGTAAATGTAAATATAGTTCCTTCACCAATTTCACTGGTAAACCATATTTTACCATTATGAAGTTCAACAAGCTGCTTTGTTAAAGATAAACCAAGACCCGTGCCTGTAACTTTTTTCATTTTATCACTTTGAATTTGCCTGAATTTCTCAAAAACTTGATCAAAATTTTGCTCAGCAATTCCAATTCCATCATCAATAACAGAAAAATAAATCAACTGTTCATTTTTCGAATATCTTGATCTAACTGCAACATTACCACTAATATCAGTAAACTTTATAGCATTAGATAGTAGATTGAATAATATTTGTTTAAAACGAACGCTATCCGCTACAATATATTCAAGATTATCTGTAAGATTCACAGTAATATTAATCTTTTTATTGTCTGAAAGAGGTTTTATTAATATATTAACTTCATTAATAATTTTTTTATGGTCAATTTTTTCAAGGTTTAGATCCATTTTACCAACTTCAATTTTAGAAATATCAAGAATGTCATTAATTAAATTAAGTAAATGATTACCACTATTTTTTATATCCATAATAGCTTCTATTTGTTTATCGTTAAGCTTTCCAAATATGCCCATTTGTAAAACATCCGCATACCCTATAACAGATGTCAAAGGGGTTCTAATCTCATGAGACATATTAGCCAAAAAGTCACTTTTAGCCTTATTAAAAGTTTGTGCCTGCTCTTTTTGAAACTGAAGTTCTTCAAACAATTGAAATTGATTAATTGCAATAGAAACCTGTTTGGCAAAAAGTTCGATAATATGCCTTGCCTCTGAATGATGAAGTTGATTATTATATTTAGATTCAAGAATAGCTAATACTCCATATATCTTTTCATAAGATTCAAGAGGAACAATCATTAAATTATGAGTTTCTAGAAAATCGCACAAGCCATTAGAACATAGCGAGCATAATTTCTTACAGTTTTCTTCTGAAGTATAAACAATAGAATTCTTATTTATAGCTAATTTTACAAGATTACAGTTACAATTTTCATTATCCTTGCAATTAATAATAAAAGGCAAATTGGTTATCATTTCAGTGTTTGTTTTAACTATATTACGATTATTAAGTTTAATCATTATTGATGATTCAACATCCATAAGTTTATTAATGCCATTGATAATACTATATAGCAAATTATCTAGGTTTTCAGATGCTTTTATTTTTTCAAGAAGAATTAATAATGTTTCAATAAGCTCTGACCTTTTACTATATCTAAGTCTTTCTATTCTTCCTGAGACACTTGAACATATTAGCCATAGCATATCCAGATCTTGTTTTGGTATATTGTCAGCCTCAACATCAGCAAGGACATGCAAAATACCTATATAGCTATCTTTAGTCATAATTGGTACAATTATATGACAATTTATATCATCCTCAGGTACTACTAATGGCCTAACTTGATCCTTAGCCCACTCATAAAAATCACTACTATCTTCCTTATTAAACAAATCCAAATTTGTTTCATCCATATTCATAGTGGTTAGAATATTATATTTTCCATTATCATAAGTGGCTATAATCGCAGAATTATAATAAACAATTAATTGAGCAAAACCCAGAAGCATATTAAGAATATCAATTTCATTATCTTCCTGATTAAACATATCATTGGATAACATAATGTTATTAAATAAGTTTTGATATGCATTTTGAAGGTCATGTATTATGTTTAAGCTATTTGCAGGGCTATTTATACTCATATCTATTTATCTCAATACAATACGATAATAAATTTTTTTTTATAATACAACGCTGAAAAAGTTTTAAAAATAGAAATTTTATAAAGCTTATAAGAAATTATTTTGCTTCTTGAGGAATTAAAATTGACTTGGAAATAGCTTCTATTAACCTATTTACTCCAACAATTTCAATGTTTTTGTTTTTTAAATCATCAGTTAAATTAGCTTCCGGAATCAATATTTTTTTAAATCCCTGTTTTACTGCTTCATTAACTCTTGCCTCAACACCGCTAATGGCCCTGACTTCTCCTGTCAGACCTATTTCGCCAACTACTACTGTGTTTTTATCAATAATAATATTTCTTACACTTGAAACAACAGAGAGTGCAGTACCCAGATCCGCTGAAGGTTCATTAATAGTAAGACCACCAACAATACTTGCATAAACATCATATTTTGATAATGACAGACCAACTCTTTTTTCAAGAACCGCTAAAATCTGTTGTAAGCGATTATATTCAAGCCCGGTAGCTACTCTTCTTGGTGCTGCATAAGAGGTAGGCCCCACAAGTGCCTGAACCTCAACAAGCAGAGCCCTGGTTCCTTCCATTGTAGATATAACAACACTTCCAGGGGCATTTGCTTCAGACCTCTGACTCAAGAAAAGCTCACTAGGATTACATACTTCTACCAGTCCTTTATCAATCATATTAAATACACCTATTTCATTTGTGCTGCCATAACGATTTTTGACTGTTCGAAGAATCCGATATGATTTGTAAGCATCTCCCTCAAGATATAATACTGTATCAACAATATGTTCAAGAACTTTAGGGCCAGCAATAGCCCCTTCCTTAGTAACATGGCCAATTAAAAAGATTGAAGCACTTCCATATTTAGCCAGATTTAATAATCTATTACTACATTCACGAATCTGTGAAATGCTACCAGGAGCACTGGATAATTCTGGATCATAAATAGCCTGAATACTATCTATTATTATGACCTTAGGTTCAAGCTTTCTGGCTTCATCTATAATAAAATTAAGGTTAGTTTGAGCAAAAACAAACAGATTTTCAGAACTAATACCTATTCTTTCGGCTCTTAGTTTAATTTGTTTCGGTGATTCTTCTGCAGATACATATAAAGTTTTTATACCCTGTGATGAAAGCTGTCCACAAACTTGCAATAATATTGTAGATTTACCAATTCCAGGATCACCACCTAATAATATTAATGAATTTTCAACAATTCCCTTGCCTAATACTCTATCAAATTCCGAATAACATGTTGAAAAGTAAACCTCCGTATCAACATTAACATCTTTTAGCAACCTGGGAGCAAAATAACTATCATAATTATCAATCATATTTGAATTTTTCAAAGATGATTTTGCCTGAATCAGCTCTTCTTTAAAGCTAGACCAGCTTTCACACTCTGGGCATTTCCCTAAATAGCTAGCTGTTTCATACTCACATACCTGACAAACCCATTTTGATTTTATTTTTGCCATATGCTTATCCTTAATAAGATTTACATTAATAGTTTAATATATACATTAATTCGGTCGATTACCTGAAATTCAATAACAATCTAATTGCAAAACACTAAAAAGTTTTCTAATTTTAATTATTTAATTTATTTTAACTCAAAAATTCAATATCACATAAATATACCCCAAAAAGTGTATTAAAAATTTAAATTAAATTTGGAATAATAAAAATAAAGTTTATAATTGTTAGTATATAAGCTCACATTAAGATTTATTGTAAATAGAATCTTAAAACGTAACTAAAAAAAGGCAATTTTTCACATTGAATTGTTTTAATATATATAGAGAGTATATATTCCATTATTTTTTAGGATAAATGCCCAGATGACTGACAGATACGACATTATACCTGCTTCGAATCCTATAGAAAAGGATAAGAAAGCACCAACAGCATTTGTAGCCTTCAACAAGAAGGCTGCCAAAAAACTTGACCCATCCAATGATGCCGTTAGTGTTGTCATGATGCACGAAGTAGGCGAAACAAGAATCACAAGGAGGCGAGAAGTATTAAATTACTTCCCGGACAATTCTCCTGAAGGGGCAAAAACAGTTGAAAAAATCGTTGATAAAACAACAGGTTTTAGTCATAAACAATTAAGTTCTCTTTTAAGTCATATAAGATTAAGAGACTTCAGAGATGAAGAAAAGTTTATGAATTACCTTAATGAAGGTATTCAAAAAACCTGGCTTGAAGATTTATAAAATTTAACTTTACATATCTGTGCTATCAAGCTTCGCTTGAAGTATGTTTCGGTATGCTTTTGCTTCTTCAGAATCAATACCGTCAGAAACAGCTCTATCAAAAGCTGCTACTCTTTCTTTTTCACTTGAATAATATAAAATATTCGGTATTAACCTCATGGCAATTTGTGTTAAGCCACTGAGTTCTAAAACCTTTTGTGGAGATATATCCGATGCATATAAATCTTTAAGCTCTCTAGCTAACCTGGTAAAAAGGCTCAGCCAGGCATTAAAATTTCTTTCACAGGTAATGTAACTTTCGGCATCACCAACAATCCATTCTCTTATTAAGTCAATCTCATCAGATGTAAGCGGCTCATTATTTCCAAGTTTTGCAATTACAATTTTCATTTCTTTTTGAGTCATAGCCTGATGCATTTCTCTAAGTGCCCCACTAAGTTCAGAAAGTTTCATCTGAACAAGCTGATAATTTGCAGCAGAAGAATGCTTTTGAGTTCTTTCAATAGACACTGAAAGTTCTTGAATGATCTCATTTAAAGGATCGGACATATTATAGCTTCCTCAAAAATTTATTCTATATAGTAATAATAAAAAAAATTGTTAAATTCTACAACGAAAAACATTTTTAAATAAAAAAATAAATAAAAAGTTTTGCAGATTATTAAGAGCTCTTTCAAAAAAAATTTAACATTTTTATAGTTGATACCCAAATCTGCATTTACACTTTATTTAATGGTTTATACAGTGTTTTTGTTAAATAATTTATTATTTTTTTAAAAAATATAACCAACATAATGTTGTTTAGTATAAAATATTAATAATGCTTGAATAGATAAATTAATTAAACTAAAAAAATTTTGCCCCTAAGTGTCACCCATACAATATGTAAATCTTTGTAACTTTTCAGGTTTTTTTCAGCACTTTTTATTAATATGATTGTATTATTGAAAATATTATTTGTTATTGTTTATTGCTTAATCACAAAATAGAGTTTCAAACCTTAATACTTAAATAATTAAAATAAAAAAGATTATCTCTACACACAAACAAAAAATCTAATATGCGTGTAAGGATATAATATTGATTAATACCCTTTAATTGCAGGAGTTAACAATGGATACTAACCTAAGAGTCAATGCTAAAAGATTATCTAACAAAATTAGCGAACTGGCTAAAATTGGAGCACTACCAGGAGGAGGAGTTAGTAGACTAGCATTAACATTCGACGATCAACAAGGTCGAAATTTAGTATTAAACTGGATGAAAGAATTAGGTCTTAGTATTACAATTGATGGAATAGGCAATGTTGTTGCAACAAAAAAAGGTAAGTATAATATGCCTCCTGTTATGATGGGTTCACACATTGACACAGTTACAGTAGCAGGCCCATATGATGGTTGCCTTGGGGTTCTTGCTGGCCTTGAAGTAATTGAAACATTGAATGAACTAAATATTGAAACAGATATGCCTCTTGCTGTAGCCTTTTTCACTAATGAAGAAGGTTCTCGATTTCAACCTGATATGATGGGAAGCCTTGTTTATACAGGCGAATTACCACTTAAAAAAGCCCTGGCTACTTTTGGTATATATAAATCTAACGTAGAAGACAGCTTAAACAGAATCGGATACAATGGCAGTGCCCCTTGTGGCACCCCTAATGTTGCTGCTTTTTTTGAGCTTCATATCGAGCAGGGGCCAGTATTAGAACGAGAAGGCTATACAATAGGTGTAGTTGAATCGGTACAGGGCATATCATGGACAGAAATAACCCTTGAAGGAAAGTCATGCCATGCTGGTTACTACCCGATGGACCTTAGAAATGATGCAGGGTTCGTTTGTGGCCAGATAACACAATATGCCAGGATAATTGCAAAAGAAATAGGTGGTAATCAAGTTGCAACGGTTGGTCATATTGAATATCACCCTAATTTAGTAAATGTTGCACCTGATAAAGTTGTTATGACAGTTGACATGAGAAATCCAAATGAAGAAGAACTTCAAGAAGCCGAAAATAAACTTGATAGCTATCTTGTTAAAGTCTGTAGAGATGAAGGTATTAAATTATCAACAAAAAAATTAGCCCGTTTTCAACCTACTTTCTTCAATAAAGAAAAAGTCAATTTAGTTGAAGAAAAAGCAAAAGAACTTGGCTATAAATCAAGAAGGCTTCATAGTACAGCCGGTCATGATGCTCAAATACTCTCAAAAGTGTGCCCAACGGCAATGATATTTATTCCTTGTGTTGATGGCATCAGTCATAATATTAATGAATATGCATATGAACAAGATATTGAAGCAGGTGCGAATGTTTTATTAAATGTTGTTTTAGAATCTGCAAAGGTTAAATCTTCTGATCTACAAGAAATGTCTGTATAGTTTTTTGCATTATTGAATACAATAACTGAATTATTTAATAAACAAATGCATAAAATATGTATTTGTTTATTATTTTAAATTTTTGTTTCGAATGATTTAATTGATTACATTGAAAATTTTATTATTCTTTAAAATATTTACTTTATAAAATATTGAATATAAAGGGTTAAACAAAAATGAAAATTAATTATTTAAAAATTTCAATATTAATCTTTTTTCTTCTTTTATTTGTGTTTTTAGATATATATCTAATTAATAATTCTAATATAAGCTACGAAGCCAGCCTGGAAAATATAAAAAACAATTCTCTGGTGCTTGATGTATTAAAACACAATTATAAAGTGTTAAGATTAGACGGACTTGAAACAATAAAAATCTTTTTATTCTTTTCAGTAATTATGATTGCCTTTATAGGAGTTTTATCGGCATTTAATCAATATCTTTTACAGGATAAAAAATCTAAAAATACATACAGAGATAATCAATTCATCGAATTAAGCAAAAATGCAGCATCTGAAAATGAACTGGGAAGAATCAATGCATTAATTTCATTACCTTTACTTTCAAGAGAATTAATATCTTCTAAAAAACTTATTACTATTACTTCTCGTGAAAAATATTTAGAGCTACTATACGCGGAGAACCCATATATAAGAGAAACAATTGACATAATCAATTACACACTGTGTAAAGAATCCTACGCAAAGCTTGAATTATATAAAATGCAATGTAAAACCCAGAATATTTCAGAAATAATGCTTGGTGAATTATATATTAAAATAAACGCTAACCCAACTTTAACTGAAAAAGCTTGCAGTGATGCGTTAAGTAGATTAACCCAGTACACTATTAACAAAGAGCTAATAATTAACGGTAAAAATGAATGGATAAGTGCTATAGATTTAAAAGATAAACAACTTATTGGTTTATACTTAGAAAACGCTGATATGTCAGGTGCAAATCTAAATAGTACAAACTTTATGTATTCATCATTATATAATTCGAACCTTTGCAAAGCAGATTTACAATTTTCTTATTTAGGTGCAACTAATTTATCACTGGCTGACCTAACAAGTGCTAATTTATCACAGGCTTATCTAACAAATTCTGACTTAAAAGAATCATATTTATGTCATGCTAATCTTGAAAGTGCTAATTTAACAGGTGCAAATCTAAAAGGGGCTAATCTTTGCGATGCTAATGTTATCAATGCAATATTCACCAGAGCTAATTTTTACAAAATCGGTATTCTCCCTGGCACTCTATCTCTGGCAAAAACTTTAATTGATACTTATATTGATGAGGAAACTTATAACAATCTTAATGAAGAGATACAATATAAATATGAATTCAAACCACTGGTCAGCATTGATTACCATAATTTAGATATACCTGAACACTTTTTATTACCATTAAAAGAAAGCTTTTTGAAAGATAACCTCAAACTTAAATTTTCGGGTATTGATCTTGAAACAATTTTAAAAGAACTTGAAAAAATGAATTCAAAAGATATCTTTGTTGAAGATGTTGGTATTTTAGTTTCAAAAGGTTTATAAGAGAGAATGATCACAGAATCAATTTCTAATCAAATTGTAGAAGCTGAAAAAAAATTGAGCGGCTACTTTGCCAAACTAGATAATATAAGAGATTATAATCAACAAAAAGTTTTAAATGCCTTTATTGAAAACCATATAGGAGAAGAACATTTTTCATATGTAAGCGGGTATGGCCATGATGATTTAGGTAGAGAAGCATTAGATGAATTGTTTGCCCATATCTTTAAAGCAGAATCTGCAATAGTAAGGCCTCATTTTGTATCAGGAACTCATGCATTAAGCTGTGTGCTCTATGGTCTTTTACGACCTGGAGAAACAATGATATCTATTGCCGGACCACCTTATGATACACTTGAAGAAATAATTGGAACGAGAGGCAATAAAAGAGATTCTCTGGCAGGATTTGGGATTAATTATAAAGAAATTGACCTTATTGATGGACAATATGTTGATAAAAAAGCACTTGAAAAAGAAATAAATTCTAATTCTCATTTAGCTTTTATTCAAAGATCCAGAGGATATAACTGGAGGAAAAGTCTTAACATTGAAGAAATAGAGGAAATAATACAAATCATAAAAAGAAAAAACCCTGAATGTATATGTTTTGTTGACAATTGCTATGGAGAATTTACTGAAATCAGAGAGCCCTGCGAAGCTGGTGCAGATATTATAGCTGGATCACTTATTAAAAACCCTGGTGGTGGAATTGCAGAGACAGGAGGATATATAGCTGGCAAAGAACACCTTGTTATTTCAGCAGCAAGCAGATTAACTGCTCCTGGAATAAATAAAAAAGGTGGGTCAATGCTCAATCAAAACAGATTAATTTTCCAGGGTATTTTTATGGCTCCATCAATTGTATGTGACGCATTAAAGGGTTCTACTCTGGCCTCTCAAGTTTTCACTGACCTTGGATATGAGACAACCCCTGCGCCACACGACAAACGTACTGATATAATACAGGCTATCAAACTAAAGGACCGGGGCAAACTTATATCTTTTTGCAAGACAATTCAATCTTTAAGCCCAATAAGCTCATACGTTACACCTATTCCGTATAAGGTTCCAGGATATGATTCTGAAATTATTATGGCAGCAGGAACTTTTATTGAAGGAAGTACTATAGAACTTTCTGCAGATGGTCCATTAAGAGATCCATTTATTGCTTACCTACAAGGCGGACTAAATTATAGCCATGTTAAGATAGCACTTAATGAAGTTTTGAAAAATTTACCCTAAAATCACAGAAATTTTTTAAACTATAACATATATTTAAATTATCTGAGTTAATTTGATTTTAACTGACAAAAACCTCTTAACATATCTTTTATAGTGTTTTTGTACTTAAACTTGACAATATAATATGAGCTTGTGTATCTTCTTATTAACAATAGATTACATTAATTTAACTATTTACCTAATAATTAATTGTTAGTAGTATACTATTTATAACTTAAAACTATCGAAAATGCGCAAATCGAGGAAATTATTGAAACGTGGTATTAGTAAATTACGCTGACAGAAAAGTAAACTGTAAAATCGTTTATTATGGGGCTGAAGAAAGCGGCAAAACATCTAATCTTGTTTATATTTACAATCAGCTCGACGAATCAACAAGAAGTAACTTAATAACACTTGAAAGCACTGCTGAAAGAACATTATTTTTTGATTTTATGTCGCTTGATCTTGGAGAAGTTAAAGGGTTTTCAACAACTTTTAGCTTATATACCGTACCGGGGCAAATACAATACAACGATGCCCGGAAACTAATTCTTAATGGGGTAGATGGATTAGTATTTGTAGCAGATTCTGACCCTTCTAAACGAGAATCTAATATTGAAAGTTTTCAAAATATGGTTGATAACCTTGCCGCATATGGTCTTGATTTTGATACAATACCTCTTGCAATTCAATACAACAAGAGAGATTTAGAAAACGTATTAGACCTGGATAAATTAGAAAAAGATATTAACAAAGAAGGTTTTCCATCATTTGAAGCTGTAGCAACAGAAGGTTCTGGTGTTTTTGCCACATTAAAAGCTGTTAGTAATTTAATTCTAACAAGTTTGCAATAACAATTTCATATAATGCAAAAAGAATCATTATTAGAAAAAATACTACAACTTAATACCCAGAATAAGCTTATTATTTTTGGTATCATTATAAGTTCTATTGTCGTTGTATCAACAGCCTGGGGTGTAATCAGTAGTAATCAAAAAACTATAATGGAAAGTTATCACAACTTTGGACGTGTTGTGGCTAAATCTCTTGCGCCTGAAGCTGTTGACATTTTAACTTATCATAATCTTCCTGATAGCAGAGCGAAATTAGATCGTTTATCAAGTTCCATAATTGAAAATAATCAGGACATAGAAATAATACGAATATTAAACAATAATAATGAGGTCATATATACCAGCAAACAAATTAATGAGTCAGAACTCGCTAATATAACAAGCGTAGTAGCTCCAATGAGAAAAAATAATGAGCCAAAAGGTGAAATAATTGGCAAAGTTGAAGTATATTTAACCGGTTATACAAAAAGATTAGTTGAAAAAACTACTAGAGATTCCTTTTGTATAATATTTTTCCTGGCATGGATCATTGCTGTCCTTGCAGTATGGCTAAATACATATTTAATTACAAGAAATCTTTCTCATATAGTTGAAGGGGTTAAAAGAGTTTCTATTGGAGAGTTTGGCTACAGAGTAATGTCTAAAGATCTATGGGGAGAGGTCAAACATCTGGTAGAAGCTTTTAATGACATGTCTCACAGACTTCATCAATATGAGGCCAGAAATATTGACCAGCTAACATATGAAAGAAATAAGCTTGAAGCAATATTATTATCAATTGCTAACGGAGTTGTTGTTTGTGACCGCTGTGATGAAATTGTTATTATTAATAACCCTGCTATTGATATGCTTCGAGCCTCATCAAATGATTTAATAGGCTTAAAAATTCAGGAATATGTCGATGAAAAACAGGTGAAATGTTTTAATGACGTTATTAAAAAATTCAAAGATACTCCACTTGAGAGACTTGAAAAAGAACCTCTAACAGTTCAGATTGAAATTTCTTCAAGAACTTTTAAAGTTATAATTGCACCTATTTTTGATTTTCACCAGGAATACCTTGGATATACACTTATTCTTCACGATATAACAAAAGAAACAGAAGTTGCAAAAATGAAGTCAGAATTTATAAGCAATGTTAGTCATGAACTAAGAACCCCTGTAACAGTGCTTAGAAGCTATGTAGATACACTTGCTCACTATGGTGATGAATTTGACGAAGAAACACAAAAAGAGTTTATGTTAACAATAGACGAACATGTGGCTAGACTAAACACAATGGTTAATAATATTCTTGACTTTTCAAGGCTAGAAAAAGAAGAACTTGAACTTGATCTGGCAATAGAAGATATTGTTCCGGTAATAGAGCTTACTGTTAGATCTATTGAGAAACTTGCTAAAGATAAAAATATTACTTTATCTACTGCTTTTGAATCTAATCTGCCAAAAGTTTACATTAACGTTGATGCAATTGAAAAAGTAATGCGTAATCTGCTTTCAAATGCTATTAAATATACTCAGGAAGGTGGTAGAGTAAGAGTTAAAGCAGAACTTATTGAGGCTGGCAAAGAACTCGAGGTTACAGTAACTGACACAGGAATGGGTATTGCACAGGAAGACATACCAAAGCTCTTTAACAGATTTTTTAGAATAGAAAATAAAGTACATACTGAAGTAGGCACAGGCATTGGGCTTGAAATTGTTAAAAAAGCGATTGAAAAACACAATGGTAAAGTATTTGTTGAAAGTGAAATTAATCAGGGATCAACATTTGGATTTAGATTACCTGTTTACGATGAATCAAAACTGCCCCCCTGCGATAGTGATAATTGTGAAATGGAATTAGATCAAGACAATATTAAAGAATTATCTTATGAATAGTCTAGAATAAAAGGTTTTCTTTTATTTCATTTATAACCTGCTCAACCTCTTCATATGTTTCAAGTTGATTCAAAATATTCCTATACTTTGGAGCACCCTGTATATATTTTATGTACCACCCAAAGAACTTTCTGCTATTGCGTATACCCTGATATTCACCCAGAAATTCAACTAATTTTTTACAGTGATATAATGTCATATCCAATCTTTCAACAATAGATGGTGGTGGCAAGTTTTCACCTGTTTTTAAATAATGATCAACACGATTCAATAACCACGGATCACCTAATAATCCCCTACCAATTGCAACTCCATCACATCCTGTAATGTCAAGACACTTCTTAGCTGTTTCAGGAGATATCACATCTCCATTAGCAATAACTGGAATAGAAACAGCTTGCTTAACTTCAGCTATCTTATTCCAGTTAGCCATACCTGAATACATTTGAGATCTAGTTCTACCATGAACAGTAATTAATGAAGCCTTGCTTTCTTCCATCAGTTTTGCAAATTCAACACAATTAATAGATTTACTATCCCACCCAAGCCTGAACTTAACAGAAACTGGCTTATTAATATTATCAACAATAGTTTTGACAATTTCAGAAGCCAATTCTGGAGTTCTCATTAATGCACAACCATCTCCACCTTTCACAAGTTTTGCAACCGGACATCCCATATTTATATCAATAATATCTGCCTGATCTGCAATTCTTATTGCACTCTTCAACATCAAATACGGTTTATGACCTGATATCTGAAATGCAACCGGAGGATCTTCATCTGTGCAGGCTAAAATCATCTGCGGTTTTTTTTGCTGAAGGGCTTCTGAGCTTATCATCTCAGAAACAATTAAAGCTTCTTTATTAAACAGTCTTAAAATTGAACGGTAAACAACATCTGTAACACCTGCTAGAGGTGCTGCCATAACCAGGCTATTTATTGTTAAACCTTTTATTTTAATTTGATTATTTCT
>JBFMGH010000617.1:0-16808 GCA_040752795.1 Cyanobacteriota bacterium | reverse complement strand
TTCTTTAAAACCCTTAGTGATCTTAAAGATGCTGTTTATGATGGGTTGAAAATACTCTTAAAACAAGGTGAGATGATCATTAATGCTTGTGGTAATTATTAATTATTTACATGGACTGGTATAATAAACAAATAATCAAATGTAAAAAAGGACCAACCTGGTCCTTTTTTTGAGCTTTTATATTACTTTTATGCTTATTTAAGCCTTTAAAGCTCTTTTATTGATTAAATATGTCTATCAAATTATGTTTTCCTGTTATATCCTCCAATTATGTACTACTTACAGAATAAATTCACTACACTTTTACTACTACACTTTGTTTGATAAAACACCTACACTTTTCTTTTCGGCTATGGTTTTTTGTCTAGCTAGGTCCTCCTTTCATAAAAAAAACAACTACGAACCCTTTTTTAGAAAAAATAAACACCTAAACTAAGGCTTTGATTGAATTAAAAATTAATATTTTTTAAATTATGTTATGCGACTAGTCCCTCCTTATAAAAAAATACTTTACAAACAATTCGGCTATGATTGTTCAAAAAATTGTTTTTTTTAGAGCCTCCTCTCTCGCACACAACTGCTGCCTACTATTATAAAAACAATTTAAATATTAAAATTGCGTAATATTTTCAATTCATTACGAAATTTAAACAAAAAATTTTTTTTGTAATTTTTATACTTTTCGTGAGTACATTCTTTTTTTCCATTGATATAAAAGGGTTAAGGCAATCAGACTTTTTCAAACGCTTTTTAACTGTCATTATTGAATATACTGTATTTGAACTTTATTATCAGTTTATATGCATATATTTTTATATATTCAACAATATGTTGATCAACCATAACAATACTATGCATTTGTTTGACCCAAATGACTCTACAACTGTTTTAAATATTTTGTTATTGTTCGTAAACTTTATTTCTAATTCCATGACAATATAGCAACTTTTATTATTTATAGACCTTGTATCCATAAAGCTGTTTATAGAGGCCTTTTATCTTAATGTTTACTGTAAATCAAATAAAAAGAAATACTTTTTACCCTGACATGGCTTTACATTTCAGAGGAAATAATAATATGAGTTTTGAATATGACAAAACTCTTGATTTTATTGAAAAAAATATCTTAAATGCTCCTAGTGAAATTGATAGAAAGGTAGCTATATTAAAATTCAAAGAAAAGTTTAAAGATATATATGATCCAGGTAAAGACAAATGGCAAAATCCTAATTATCATCAATATACTGTTACAGATCATATGCTGAAAACTTTTGAAGAGTCTTGTAAAATAGTCAATGGAAAACATAAAGAACTTGACTTTAATTTAACACCCGATCAAAAAAATGCTGTTTTAGCTGAGCTTGACGGTGATGCTGGTGGTATCAGCAAAAAAACGCTTTTTGTTCTTGCAATGGCGTTTCATGATCTTGATAAATTATTCTGTAATAAAATTAAAAAAACCGAGGATGGTCATGATTGGCGGATCAACCCTCAAATGCACGCCCGATATGACATGCCATCTATTCTGGCTTTTAATAATCAATATTACTGGACCTGTGAACCTTCTACCGATAAAGCTTTAGATTTATTCAATCAAAAAGTTGCAGATCTAATTGGGTTACCTGCCCCGGCAAAAACTTATGTTCACAATATTTTAAAAAATCATGACAATCCACTTAAATATATCGTATGGGAAATAGAAAACGGCAGAAAAAATATAACCCAGCTTTTTGAAGAGATGAAAGCTAAAACACCTTTTCCTTTAAAAGAGTTAGCTTTAATATATCTTGCAGATCAAGCTGGCAAAGGTAACGCTAGCTGGTTAGAACATTTGGAAAATATATCTCCCTGGAGATGCATTTTTAAATCAATGTCTGTCGAAAGACCGTTATCTGAAATGGATATACTTCTTAAAAAAATTAAACCCTCCACCCAAAGAAATCAAGTGGAGAGTTAATTTTGAAATATAAAAAATATTTTATTTTGTTGTTACAGGAAGTCTATCTGCAATAGCTTTAGCCATATCAAGAGTATTATCAGAACCACCCATATCATAAGTTCTTACTTTACCTTCTTTAATAACATCAGCAACAGCTTCTTCAAGAACTCTAGCCTTTTCAGTTTCACCAAGCCAGTCAAGCATCATTTTAGCAGCTAAAATTGATGCTATTGGGTTAACTTTAAGCTGACCAACGTATTTTGGAGCTGATCCGTGAGTTGGTTCGAAGACAGCATAATTACTTCCAATATTACCACTACATGCAAATCCTAATCCACCAACCATTTGTGCACAAAGGTCAGAAATAATATCGCCAAATAAGTTTGTTGTAACTAACACATCATAATTTTCAGGGTTTTTAAGTAACCACATGCACATTGCATCAATATTAGCTTCATCATATTTAATATCCGGATATTCTTGAGCAACTTTTCTGGCTGATTCCATAAACATACCGCAGGTGGCTCTTAGAACATTAGCTTTATGTATGGCTGTAACTTTCTTTCTGCCATGTTTTTTAGCATATTCAAAAGCAGCTCTAACAATTCTTTCTGATCCATTTCTTGTTATAGATCTTATAGAGATTGAAGCATCTTTAGGAATTTTATCCATTTTAGGAATTTTATACATTTCCTGTGGTACTTCATCAAAATCGACTCCCACATACATTCCTTCGGTATTTTCTCTGAATACAACAAGGTCATTACCCTCTTTGTAGTTTAAAGGATTACCTGGATATGCTTTACATGGACGTAAACAAATATATAAGTCTAGAATTTGACGCATTCTAACAATCGGGCTGGCATATTGCAAGCCTTTACCCTGTAGTTCTTGACACAATTCTTTTGCAGCCTCTTTTTTAGGTTTAGAGGTAATAGCTCCAAAGAATGCACAATCTGTACTTCTTAATAAATCCAGTGTTCTTGGTGGTAGGGCATCACCTTCATTAACCCAGAATTCCCAACCTATATCACCATGAATATATTCAGCATCTAATTCTAAGCGATCTAAAACAATTTTCACGGCATCGCAAACATCAACGCCAACACCATCACCTGGCAACCAAGCTATTTTATACTTAGCCATAAAGACCTCCATTATTCTTATGTTTTAACATGTTTCTTTCTTAAGTATGGTATTAATCCACCTTCTTTTAGAAGATAAGCAGCCCTTTCATCAAGAGCAGGTGCTTGAAGTGTTTCACCTGAAGTTAAATTTTTAATAGTACCTTCTAAAAGATTAATTTCAAGCTGGTCACCTTTTTTAATCTTTTTACATGCTTCAGCATTATTAATTAAAGGTAAACCAAGATTTAGAGAATTCCGGAAGAAAATTCTAGCAAATGAGCCAGCAATTACAGCTCCAAAACCAGCATATTTAATTGCTGCCGTAGCCTGTTCTCTACTAGAGCCACAACCAAAATTCATACCACCAACAATAATATCACCTTGCTGAACTTCGCTTCTTAGCTCTGGATAGGCTAATTCAAAAACATGCTCAGCTGTATCGAGTTTATCAGTTATATTTAAATATCTTCCCGGATAAATAACATCTGTGTCAATGTTATCCCCCAGAACGGCAACGACTCTGCCTTTTATTATCATATCATTATTAGACATATCAACCTCCTATGCCAAATTTAAAGATCGTTAGGGTTAGTAAGTTTTCCTTTAATAGCAGAAGCTGCAACGACAGCAGGTGAACATAAATATACGCCAGAATCTTTACTTCCCATACGTCCCAAGAAGTTTCTATTTGTGCTTGAAGCACAATTCTCACCTGCAGCTAAAATGCCCTGGTGAACTCCTACACAGGGGCCACATCCAGGAGGATTGATCATAGCACCAGATTTTATTAAGGTTTGAATATAACCTAAATTAATGGCTTCAAGTAAAATTTGCTGTGAAGCTGGAATAATTATTAACCTGCATTCAGGATGTACTGTTTTACCATCCAGAATTTTTGCAGCTATTTCAAGATCTTCAAGTCTTCCATTAGTACATGAACCAATAACTCCCTGATGAATTTTAACATCACCAAGCTGTGATAAAGGTTTAACATTATCAACAAAATGTGGACAGGCTATTTGTGGTTCACTAATATCTTTATTAACATCAATCTCAATTACTTTTTCATATACTGCATCTGGATCAGCTGCAAGGTTTTTGTCATATTGTGTATTACATCTGGTAGACAAGAAATCATGTAATTTTTGATCAATAGGCAAGAAAGCAACTTTTGCCCCCATTTCCATACTAAGGTTAGCAATAACCATACGAGAGGCAATTGTCATATTATCAATAGTAGGTCCAACAAATTCAACAGATCTGTAATCTGCACCAGAAGCACTTATTTTGCCAATTAAATATAAAATCAGGTCTTTCGCACAGATATATGGATTGAATTCTCCTGTAACTTTAACCAGAATAGTTGAAGGAACTTTAAACCATAATTCTCCTTCGGTCCAAACTCCTGCCATTTCTGTAGCACCAATACCTGTTGAGAAAGTGCCAAAAGCACCATGTGTAGTAGTATGTGAATCTGTTCCTACTAAAACAGCTCCAGGATAAACATGCCCTTTATCAGGTAAAACCTGATGACATATACCACCTCTACCCACATCATAAAAGTGTTTTATTCCTTGCTTTCTAGCAAATTCTCTTAGTGCTTTATGAGTTGTAGCAGTTTTTTCTGATTCTGCTGGTACTCTGTGATCAAGAATAAATACAATCTTATCTGGATCCCAAACTTTTTCTACACCAATTTCAGCAAAACTTTTTCTTACAACATCACCGTTTTCGTGTGACATTGCCAGATCAACTTTGGCCATCACGATTTCATCTGGTTTAACAACATCTTTACCAGAAGCACGTGCTAAAATTTTTTCAGCAAGTGTCATTCCCATAGAACTTGACTCCTTTCGAAATGAAAATGTATGAAAAGAATAAATATTAAGTTACTATTTGAGCTGCTTGAACTTCTTTACCATATTTTTCTGCCAATTTATTTTCAGGCAAATATTTATTTTCCAAATCTTTATATTCTGAAAGACCAACAAAATCTGTATATTCTTTAAATGTAGTTAACCAGTGAGTTTGTCCTTCAAGAATTCCAGTTGGAGATTCTTTAAGAGCTTTGAAATAATCTTTAAGTGCTCTATGAACTACCATTATTGAAGCCACAGGAATACTAACTCTTCCGACTCCCATTCTTGCTAATTCAGGTATAGGAATTAATTCTGTTTTCATACCAGATACAGCATCCATTAAGTTAACTGAAATAGGGCCATCAACTTCTTTAACAGCTCTTTCAACATCAGCTTTTGTTTTAATTCCATCAATAAAAGCAAGGTCTGCTCCGGCTTCAAGATACATATTACTTCTACGAATTGCTTCATCAAGGCCCATTAATGCAAAGCAGTCTGTACGTGCGTTAATAACTAGATCTGGATCTAATTCATTTCTGACTTTAGCTGCTGCTCTTATCTTTCCAGCCATCTCTTCAGCAGAAATAACTTCTTTGCCTTTCATATGTCCACATCTTTTAGGGAAATACTGGTCTTCAATGTTAAATCCACCAACACCAATATCGATTAATCTTTCAACTAACCACATAACGTTAACAGCATTGCCACCACCAGTATCAATATCAGCCATAATAGGAATATCAACAGACTTAGCAATATGCCATGTGGAATTAAGAATGTCTCCCATATGAACCAAACCAACATCTGGTTTGCCATAAAGACATCCTGCCAATCCATACCCACTTACTTGAATAGCCTCAAAACCTGCTTCTTCAATAATCTTAGCACTAAATGCATCATGACAACCAGGAACGACCAAGGCTCTTCTTTCATTGATTTTATTTTTCAAAACTGTACTTTTCTTAACCATAAATGACCTCCTCAAAACCATACTCTTTCATTTAATTTATAATCAACAACATTAATAATTATCAATTAAAAATGAAATAAACTTAAAATACAACTTTCAATGCTCAACAATTTATGAGAGAAGTTCTTACCTTTTATAGAGTTAAATTATTATATGAAATTAAAAAAAAAAGTAAAGTGGTTTTTTTATAATATTTCCTGAATATTACATTTTTTTTCTAAATTGTACATTTAAATTTTTATCAAAAAGTATCACTTATATCATATCACAGTATCAAATTATCAAATCAAAATAATTAAAATTTTGCATATATAGAAATAATTAAAAAAATACACTGACAGACAGTGTATTTTTTTAATTATAAGGATTATTATCTACTTGTCAGATTGAATAATTAAGCTTCCATCATCTTCAAATAATATTTGAGTAGGTTCTTTAATCTGTCCTGAATTAACAATACCAGAAGTAACATCTTTTTCTTTAGTTAACAAAGACTTAAAGCTTTGTTGTGTAAAGCCTTTACCCTCTGATAAATTAACTTTCAGAATTCTTACTTTATCTCTAACACTAGGGTTACTAGCTATGGCCTCAAGCCCATGACCTAACTCAACATGAGCTATTTCATGAGCTAATATTCCAGCCAGCTCAGCTTCATTTGACAATATTTTCAGAGCCCCTTTTGTAATAAAAATAAATCCTCCAGGAACCGCAAATGCATTAATTTCTGGTGTATCTAATACATAAAAGCTATATTCAATATCTGGTCTATTAGAAACCTTTTGGGCTATTTCTTTTCCAACCTTATTGACATATTCATTAACTTTAGGGTCATTATAATAACCATAACGTTTTGCAAGTATTATTGCAGATTGAAAACCAATTTCTTTTTCTTCTTGAAGTGTAAAACCATATTTAGATGTTATTTCATCTGTTTTAGTATAATCTACTTTGTTTTCATTATTAACACTATCTTCAGCAAAGGCAACAGCTGTGGTAGAAATAAGTATTATAAATAAAACAGTTAGTATACTCTTTAATGGCATAATTTGTTACCTCTTTATTGAAAGTTTTCTTAATTAATATTAGAACAACGTTTATCTATTATTATCATACATAAAAACTATATTATATTTCAATTTAATTTAAATTTATTCTTAATTATACTGAAGAAGACCATTACTGGTCTTCTTCTCTTATTTTTCTCATTAAAAAATTAAACCCTAAAAAATACAAAAGGGGATGTGATCCAGAGCTTTGTTTTAAAGGTAAAGATTTTGTTGCAGGTGTAAATGTATCACAGGTAGTATTATTAACACCTGAACTACATTTAAAATTCTTATTGCCAGAAAATCTTACACCATTAAGTGGTCCGACTCTGAATCCACAAAATCTTATTCCTCCTCCAAAAAACATTTTATACCTCCTGTGTTTTTGGCAATTTTTTTTTATTTAAAAACAAATCCATTCTCAATTCATTGTTTTTACAGGTTATTATTTATAATTTTTTACAATTAAATCTTCTATCAGCAACTAGTCAGGTTTTTTAATTGGCATTTTAATATGATCACTATTCATAAATGCTTTCATACCTTTATAAAGATGATATACATCACCTTTATCAGCTATTTCAACAGGTGCATGCATAGAAAGAATAGGTATACCAATATCAACCACATCTAAATTATAGTTTGTGGCCAGATATACTCCTATAGTTGCTCCCCCACCCATATCTTGATGATAAGCAAAAGGTTGAAATTTTACATCATTATTTCTAAATAAATTTGTCACTGTGGCAGTTGCTTCGGGTATTGAATTTCTCCATCCCTGCAACTTCATTATAACACCCTGGCCTAATCTACATGCATTTGTTTTCTCTTCATGTTTTGGTTGAATAGGATCTACAGCGGTCGAGACATCTGCAGATAGAGCTAAACTTTTCTTCATCGCTCTTCTCATATCATTTTCATTAAAAGAACCTTTCTGGTTTTCAATTAATGAACCTATCACTCCGCCAAAAAATTCTGATTTAGCTCCGTAGTTATTATATGATCCTATTTCTTCATTGCCAAAAAATGCAGATACAGTTGTAAATGCTGGAGTGTTTTTTAAATCAACTTCAGCTTTAAGGTTAGCAAAAACTGCAGATTTGTCATCATGACCATATGCTCCAACCAAACCTTCATCAAAACCAACTCCCCTAGGGTTTTCAGCAGGAACTAAATGTAATTCAGCATTTAATAGATCATTTTTATCTATTCCATACTTTTCCTTAAGAATTTTTTCTACATAGTCAGAAATTTTGCCTTCCATATCAGTATTTAAAGCCACAACTGGATTTAATTGCTCAGCATCAAATTCCATACCTCTTGTTGATTTAGTCTTATCAGACTCAACATGTGGTGCGAGATCTGGAATTATAAAAGTATTTTCATTCTGTTTATTGCCAACATTTATTTTAACTTCCGTTCCATCCTTTTTAACTACTTTTCCTTCAAGAGCAAGATGTCGATTTACCCAATGATTTCTTTTAATACCACCATGAACCATTGTTTTAAAAATACAAAAACCCTCTGAATCCTGAAGTGGTTTAGCTTTTAGTGTTATACAGGGTGAATCAAGGTGAGAGCCAATTATTTTAACACCACTAGCAATTGGGTTATTTCCAATAGTAGATAAAACAACTGCTCTATCATTATTGACAAAATAGACTTTATCTCCAGGTTTTACTTTTTCATCAGGATTAAATTCTTTATAACCATTAGCCCTGGCCATCTTAAGTATTTCATGAACAGCGCTTAAATTAGTTTTTGCTTTTTCTAAAAAATCAACATATTGCTTACCAAAAGCCTGAATGGCTTCTCTTTCTTGCACATTTGCTGTACCAAGTATAGTTTCAGGTTTATTTACTTTTCCAGTAAAGTAAACTTGAAGCAATTTAGCAGAAGGCCTAGACATTGTTAATGGTTTTTCTGACACATCAGGCTGTATTATCGCTTTCGATTTTTTATGTTTTACAGATGGCAAGCTATTTAATGCTACTGAATTAACTGTTAAGCTCATAACCTTCTCCTAAAATGCTATCTCTCTTAAGTAGTAATTCTTTAGCGATTCTTTATGCTCATATAGGTCAGATTTAGATATTAATTCTAATGGTGCATGCATACCAATTACTGGTATTCCAGTATCAATTACATCAGTATTATTTTGTGTTGCCAGATAATTTCCTATTGTGCCTCCGCCACCTTTATCCTGGTTAAATGCAAACCTTTGAGTTTGAACACCATCCTGTGTACTATCAAACCTTGCTGAAGCCTCTGGTGTAGAGAACAATGGGCCATTTTTATAAACAGATGGGCCATATCCTAATTTAGCACTATTAGTAGCTTCTTCCGCATCTGGTCTCATTGGGTCAATTGCTGTTGAAACATCAGCAGACAACAATATGCTATTCTTGAAAGCTTTTCTCACTAGATTCTCATTATAGTTGCCTGTCGTAAACTCAATAGCCTCAGATATCATAGCACGAGTATCATCAGATTGAGCACCGTGATTATTATATGAACCTATTTCTTCATTTGAGAATGCAGCTGCAATAATTGTTCTTTCCGGAACACCACCTGACTTGTCACAAGCTTCTAGCAAGCCTTCCATTGAGCAGAATGCTGATGACTTATCATCATGGCCGTATCCAGAAAGCATACTCCTGTCCAGGCCAACATCTCTAGCCATTTGGGCTGGCACAAGCGCAAGCTGGGCGTTCATAAGATCATCTTTTGTAATTCCGTATTTTTCTTCCAGTATACCTGCTACCTGATCAGAAACTTTCTTAGATTCATCTTCAGGTATGTTCAAGCCAACAATTGGATTAAGTTTTTCTTTTGGAAATGCTTTTCCAATCGGTGTACTGGAATCTCTATCAACGTGTGGTGCCAATTCAGGTATCATCAATACTGGATCACCAGGATTATTACCTATGTCTACTTTTATTTCTCTTCCATCATTAGTAACAACTTTTCCTACAAGTGCAAGATTTCTTTGGGTCCATTGATGAGCTTTAATACCACCATGAACCATTGTTTTAAATATTGCAAAACCACCAGAAGCATCCTGTAAAGGTTTGGCTTTTAACATAATATGCGGTGAATCAATATGGGATCCAGCCATTTTAAAACCTTCTGTTAGTGGTTTTTTACCAATAACAATTAATGCAACTGATCTGTCTCTATTAACTCTATATAACTTATCACCTGGCTTTAATAACATTTCTGGAACATCATCTGGCCATGGCTTAAAACCTTTTTCTTTTGCTCTTTGTACCATAGATTCTACTGCTTGCATATCTGTTTTTGAAATATTTAAAAAGTCTTTGTATTTTTCAGCAAAATCCATAATAGACTGTTTTTTAGTTGAATCAGAATTTGACCAGATTGGTTTTGTTCCAGTAAAATAAACTTTCATAAGGTCAGCGCTGGGTTTAGCTAATTTAGAAGGATTCTCAACCCCCTGAAATGTAACATTTTTTTTGTCATTTAATTTTTCTGGTTTTAGTGCTGTAAAATTAATAACGTTATTAATGCGCATAAATCTCTCCCCTTTATATCCCATACATGATAATAATTAATAAAATTAAATTGTATAAATACACTATTTTAAATAACTACAGAAAACTCTGATTGCAAAATGATTGCTATAAATTTTAAAAAGCTAAATAATGTCTCCCCTTCAACTAGTGCTGTCTCCCTCCATTTTTTAAATCCCAAAAAGTCTTTTCTCATTACTTATTTGAGGTTTTATCTAATTTGTCTCTCGTAATATGATATGCGTTGAATTGTAACATTTATAATACATCGTAAAGATTATTAGTAAAGGTTTTTTGATTAAATGTTTCATAATTTTTACTATTAACATAACAATCCAAAAATATTAAACCATTTGTTGTTTTGAATACAATAATAATAACTGGTAAAAAACGAATCGCTTTTACTACTCTTAATAAAACCTATTTTAATTTATCAAGAAGCCTATTATAAGTACTTTACACCATTCACTGTTATTATAACTTTCTGGTATTAAAACTCTTATTTTGCATTCTTGATTTTTTAAAGCATTGATTTAATAGACTTGTGCATAACTGTATATATCTCAAAAGAATTAAGATAAGAGAGAAATAGTATCGATTACCCCTAATCCCAGATGTTTTCTAAACAACAGTTATGCATAGATCTCTATGACTATATATTATGTACTTAACCTGGTTGATTCATGAATTTGCTACTTTTACGTAAGTGTCTAAGTCAATATTTTTAATAATATTGAATTTATACTGAACCTTGAAAGTAATCTATAGATTCCAGATTATACAGGCCAGGTGTTTTTGCCTGCTGCATCAGGCAAAAACACCCTAGAATAATTTAAAACCATCTATCATTTACTTTCGTGTATTGGTATACATACTGTTAATTCAGATGATAGTTCTCAGAAGAAGAGAGACGCTGACTCTTGATTTGTGAATAAGCAGGATTAATAAATAAAAACACCTTTCTGCGCCTAAGCACAAAAAGGTTTAATTTGCTTATCAATTATATTAATATTTGCGTCTTATTAAAATTTATTCTGTTTATTGACCTAAATAATAATTTTGTAATGCTGTTGTTAATTCATAAATATCGGCTTTAGATACAACTTCATTTGGTGAATGCATTCCTATAACAGGTACGCCAATATCAACAACATCAGCATTATTTTGTGTTGCAATATAATTTCCTAAAGTACCTCCAGAGCCTTTATCTTGATTAAATGTATGAGTTTGAGTTTGAACATTTCCTATCATTCTTTCAAAATATGCAGAGGTTTCAGGAGTTGATGTTAATTTACCTTCTTTACTAATAGCAGGTCCATACCCTAATTGAGCAGCATTAGTAAAATCTTCAGCTGAAGGGTTGATTGGATCAAGCCCGGTAGTTACATCTGAAGAAACAATCAAGCTATTTTTAAAGCCTTGTTTTAGTGCAAATTCATCATAAACACCAGTTGTATACTTCATAATCTCAGCCAGCATAGTTCTAGTGTCATCAGATTTTGCACCATATGCATTCCAGGAAGCTATTTCTTCATTACCAAAATTTGCTGAAATTAGTGTTTTATTTGGTACAGGATTATATTTTAATGCTGAAAGCATAGATTCTATTGATGCATATACAGATGTTTTATCATCCTGGCCGTAAGCAGAAATCATACTTCTGTCAAAACCAACGTCTCTTGAAGATGAAGCAGGTACAAGATCTAATTGAGCATTTTTTAAATCTTCTCTGGTAATTCCATAGTTTTGATAAAGAACCTGCTCAATCTGATCAGATATAGATAATTCTGTATTCTGGTCTAAAGATGTTCCTTCATATAAACCAACAATTGGATTAAGGTTTTCTAGTGGAATATTTTTATTATCTTTTGAATCAACATGTATTGCCAGTTCAGGAATTATAAATATTGGATCTCCTGGTTTATTGCCTATATCAATTTTTACAACTGAACCATCTTTTTTAACTACTTTCCCTATTAAGGCAAGATTTCTCTGGGTCCACTGATGTGTTTTAAGGCCACCATGAACCTGTGTTTTAAATATAGCAAAACCACCTGAAGCATCTTGTAATGCTCTTGGTTTTAATGATATATGAGGCGAATCAAGATGAGTAGCTACCATTTTAAAACCATTTGAAATAGGTTCTTTGCCAACAACAATTAACTGAATGGATCTATCTCTATTAACTCTATAAAATCTTTCACCAGGTGCAAATAATCTATTGGGCTGGTTAGAAGGCCAGGGTTGAAAACCTTCTGTTCTTACTCTGTTAATTATAGTATCAACTGTACTTAAATCTGTCTTAGAGTTATCTACAAAAGCTTTATAATGCTCACCCATTTGATGAATTAACTGTCTTTTATTTGGGTCAGCTTTAGCCCATATTGATTTTTTTACAGGCTTAGTTAATGCAGTAGAAATTGGAGTATAATAAGCTTGCATCAAACCTGCAGAAGGCATAATATTTTGAGGTTGCTGGGCTACAACCGTCTGATTTATCATATTATTTGGTGCATTAGTTGGTACAGTCATTAATTTTTGAGGTGAGTAAGATACATTTGGTACCAGCATTTTTATCTCCTTGGGAATTGATAAGCATAATTAAGAAATAAATAACGCAAATATAAAAAATACTTTCTTGCTGACTTTTTAAATTATTATTTGAGAGAATAGATACGTTACTGAGTTGTAATTAGTTAATGTTCCTAAAAGTATATTATTGATAAAAAAACAAAATATTTTTTCAAATTTTTACAATTGTTCGCATAATTTTTAATTCTAATAAAATTGTTAAGTCTTTTTATAAAGCTGAAATTATTTGTTTAAAGGCTTTAAAAGATTGTAATAATAATGTTTAGAAATAATTTTTACTTGTTGGGATGTTAAAAATCATTAAATAAAAATTGAAAATTTTTTATGAAAGATAGACGAGAAGACAATTTTAGTATATATTCATAAAAAGCCCGCCTTGGTGGCGGAACCGGTAGACGCGCCGGACTTAAAATCCGGTGAGGCCTCAAACCTCGTGCCAGTTCGAGTCTGGCCCAAGGCATTTAAAAAGCTCGCTTAAAGCGAGCTTTTTTTAATTATATCCTATCCAGACCTTTTGCTTATTATTTCTTTATATATATTCATAACCTTCCTGGCTGATAAGTCCCAGGTTAACTCTTTAAGAATACAAGCAACTCCTGCTCTTGAACAGTGATTCCATAGTTCTTTATTCTCTATCAGCTTAATAATAGCCCCTGACAGCAAATGATGTTTACGAACATTTATTAATAATTCTGATTTTCCTTTACTAATTATATCTAGCAAGGCACATGTAGAGTTTGCTACAACAGGAATACCTGCTAATGCAGCTTCAATAATAGTTATAGGCAGTGGATCAGTTATATCACAGTCAACAAATACGCCTCTTTTACTTCCTATAAGTCTAAATAGCTCTGGAACTTCTCCTTCATAACTCACCTCATCAAAAAGAAACACTTTACCATTTAGATTTTTTCTTTCAACAAGTGCTTCTATCTGATCCAGAACATCTAATTGTTGTTGACTTAGACGAGAGCGATCTTTAATCTTACCTGCACAAATTATTAAATTTGCTTTTTCCTGCAATTCAAGATCGTCAGCATAACAATCAACCATATTATAGATATTTTTCTTTGGATCAAGTCGACTTAACATCAGTATAGGTGGTTTATCAGGGTTATCAAGGCCTGAATTTATTTTACCTGTAATTTTTTCTCTTATTAGTTTTAATTTTGCATCACCTTTTAATGATTCATCCCAGAATGGCTTAAAAATTTTAGCGTTAACTCCAGGTGTTATAACTTTAAATCTTGGATCATTAAGTTTTACATTATATTTTGAAAATTGATCTTGCTTTTCTTGCTCACAGGATATAATCAAAGCATCAGCATAATGAATGATATCCTGCTCTGCTTCTATTCTTTTACTAAATCTGTATTTAGCATCAAGGCCATTTAGATCCGAAGATTTTGTTCTAAGGTCATCTAGCTTCGGTTTTCCCAGAGAATGAGCTGTAAAAACATGCGGAATATTATGTTCTTTAGAAAGTTTATTACAAACATATCCAGCATCAACATAATTGCTATGAATAACATCCGGTTTATCTTCTTCTGTTTCTATGTAATACTGTATATTATCATAGAACTCATCAATGTAATCTCTAAGCTCTACTTTCCTCAAATATTTTGAAGGCCCACATGGAACTCTGACAATACCAACTTTATCATTTATATTTTCAAATGGAATTGAATAGCCTGGATGATTTTCATCTTTAAATAGTCTTGTAACAATATCTACACGAGATACTTCAGAAAGATTTCCTAACGCTTTAGCAAGTTCAATAACATATATAATTTGACCACCAGTATCTTCATCTATCCCTAGTTCAAGATTTTTTGACCGTATCAGTCCGTGAACTTGATAAATTTGAATATACATAGTTTGTGCCTTTATTTTTAATGATTGGACGTACCTTTAGAACTCTTTTTAGATTTTTTAGATTTTGTTTCAGCAGGCAATTTTTCTTGTGTAGGAGGAAACCGTTTTTCCACCCAATCAAAAATAATTTTTTCCAGTCTCGGTTCAAATTTTAACATAAAAGTACCATGACCAGCATTTTTAACCAAGACAATTTCATGCTCACCTTGAGAATACTTAACTAATTCTTGAGCAGCTTGATATGAGCTAGTATCAGATTTAGAAGCCACCATTAGTATAGGGTGGTCTCCATAATTAACCAGAGGTACTCGTGCTTCAATACCTTTGTAGTTTGTAAATGGAGAAAGTAATACTAACCCTTTAATTCTCTTTTTCTCCTTTTCAGCTGCAGTTATTGCAACACAGGTACCCATACTTGAACCAATAATTAAAGTTTCATCAACATTAACTTCTGGTCTTTCAAGCTTCAAATATTCAATAGCACCAGTTAAATCTGTTGCAATATACTTCCAATCTTCATCTGAAAATTTACGCCAGAATAATTTTTGACCTTTTTTGTTAATAACACTCTGTCCGTGCCCTCTTAAATCAACTGCTAAAACACTATAACCTTTTTTAGCAAAATCAATTGCATATGGTTTCCATACACTTTTATCTTGCGATAAAGCATGAACCATTATAATAAGAGGTACTTTAACATCTTTTGGTAACTGAAGCGGTATATATAGATCCGCTTTTATATTAAATTTATCTTGTGCTTGATATTCAATTATTTCTGGTTCTATTTCTTTTGTCTTTGACTTTTTTTCTTTCTTTGCTGCATATACTGGTATGCAAATACATATTATTAAAGTAATTATCAAACAATATTTGAAAATATTTTTCACAATAATATCTCCAGCTAACTCCTTATATATTAAAAAAGAATAGTTTTAATAACAAATTGTTCCTGAAAAATTACTTTTAGTTTTTCTTTAGTTCTTTAGCTATTGAGTTTGAAAAGTTAACAATAAGATCAGGATGTGATTTAAAAAGGTCAGTACCATGACCGCCTTCCGGAAAGATTATAACAAAAGCTTTATAAGCCTCCTTTGATAGTTTCTCAACAGATTCACATGAATATGAATCGTCTTTTGCTGCCACAAGATCTATATTATTTTTTATTGAAGATATATAATCACCGGGTTTCAAACCTTTATAGTCTAACCCGGGAGAAAGAGCCACAGTTAATTTAACTTTATCAGGGTGTTTACTGTTTGAAATAATTGCAGTATTTGCACCAATACTTGCTCCAATAAGGGCAATTTTATTAGCATCAACATATTCTTCTTCAGAAAGAAATTGTATAGCAGCATCAACGTCTAAAGGCAGATTTTGCCAGTCCTGATTAGTAAACTGCTTATAATCTTTTTGCGTATCATCATCCATATATATACTTTCACCATGTCCTCTAAAGTCAATAGCCAAAACATTAAGTCCGTTTTTAAGTAAATATGGTATCATTGGCTTATATGTTTCTCTTGTTTTACCAAGCATTGGCAAAAGTATAATAACTGGAGCCTTTTTATCATTTGCTGATTCAGGCTGATAAAAAGTTCCTTTTATAGCAAATTTATCTGTTGTCAAGAAACCTACATCTTCGCCATTAAGAGAATTCACCAACATTCCTGACTCTTCAACATATGTATTATAATCTTGATTAACAACATCCTCTTGTGCATTGCTATTAAATTGGGTACAACTCAAGCTCAAAATTAATAAAGCAATTAAAACAATGCTAAGTAAATACTTTGACATAATATTATCCTTATTTCTTAATTATATACTGGTTAAAGAAGTCCTTAATTTTGAATCAACTGTTAAAATA
>JBFMGH010000616.1:0-11786 GCA_040752795.1 Cyanobacteriota bacterium | reverse complement strand
CTTGTTTACTTCTTGTATTGTCACTATTAGAACTCCTTGTTTCATTTTTTATCCTCCGATTTTTTTTATTGAAAACCGGACATTTTTACTTTGTTCTAATAGGACATTTTCATTTTGGTTCTACAGAGATCATTATTAACTATTTAATATTTAATATCGATATATAAAAATAATTACATTTATATAGGTTATAAATTTAAAACTATTCTTGCCAGATAAGCATAGCAACTAACAAACGGTATATTTTTAGCTTCTATTATCAGTCAAGTCACCTATTAATAGTATTTAAAAAAGTGAAGCATTTGTAAGACCTGGATTTTCTGAAACAATAATTTCAGATTTAACAAATTTCATAAGGCCAAACGGATCTTCTTTAAGCAACAGGCAACCATCAAGATCAATATAATCAACCAGAGATGCCATATGACTTGCTGCTGAAATACCCAGAGATGTTTCTAAAAAACAACCTATCATAACACTCATTTTACAGGCTCTGGCAATATTAACCATTTTTATACAATTAGTTATACCACCATTTTTCGAGAGTTTTAAATTTATTCCATCTACCATGCCATAAAGTTTAATAACATCTTCGCAGGTAACACATGACTCATCAACAATAATAGGTATATTTGTAGAGTGACGCAATATTTGTAAGTCTTTATAATTATCGTGTGCCAGTGGTTGTTCAATTAGCTCAATATCATATTTCTCAAGAATCTTAATCATTTTCAAAGCTTTTTTAAGATCCCAGGCACAGTTAGCATCAACCCTAATATCAACTTCAGGAGCTGCCTGTCTGATTGAAAAAATAATTTCATCATCCATATCTGTACCTAGTTTGACTTTTAAAATATCATAACCCTCAATTAATGCATCACCTGTTTTTCTCAAAATAGACTCAATATTTGCAATATCAATAGTATAAGAAGTTTTTGAAGATTTCTTATTTAAACCAAGGTATTTATATAGCGGTATATCGTGCATTTTTGCAAGTAAATCATATAAAGCTACATCTATTCCAGCTTTTGCAGACATATTTCCTGCCATTGAAGATAATTTTAGATTAATATCAGTTAACTCATAAGGAGTTTTTTCAAGTATTTTTGAATCTTCTACCCATTTATAATAAGCAATAACTGTATCAGTAGATTCACCATAAAAAGAACTCGGTGCTGCTTCTCCATAACCAGAATATGTTATACCTTTATAATCATATGATATCTTTGTAATTACTCTATTAACAGAACTTTTTATTTCCCTTGATATTCCAAATGGATATTTTAAATCCAGGTTATATACTTTATATTCAAATTTCATTAATCAAGCTCCTCGACTAAGCTTTCGTACAACCTTTCAACTCCGGTTTTTAATGGTTCAACAGTAGGCAACCCTGTCATATCTTCAGTTTCCTTTAAGATTCTATCCGTAGCATCATCGTCAAGATCAAAACAGTTTAGAGAGATACCTACAACTCTGGCAGGCTTAATAAAACCCATGGCAGTTTCATATACTTCTACAAGCCTATTCATAGATGGTATAGGAATATCAAACTTTTTTAAGTATTTTCTACTAGCCGTATGACATAAAATCATGGCATCAGGAGCGCAACCATGCATTAATGCCATAGTTACACCCGAAAAACTCGGATGAATTAAAGATCCCTGACCTTCAACTAAAAGCCAGTCTAAATTTTCATTGAGATTACTATGAACAAGATGCTCTGCTGCACCTGCCATAAAATCTCCTATAATTCTATCTAATGGAATACCCGAGCCAGATATGAGAATTCCCGTTTGACCTGTAGCTAAAAATAACGATTTCTTTATAGTTTTTTCCAGCTCAAGTGTAGTAAACATTTTACCACAACTGCAATCAGACCCAACAGTCAATACAACTTTAGGTTTAGATGGTCTTGGAAGATTTTTGCACACCCTGTTTGGCAAAAGTGGTTCTCTAACATCCCATAAAATTTTTCCTTTTTCTTCAGCCTTTTTAGAGATTTCTTCATCTTCATTTAAGAAAAAATGAAGGCCATTTATTATATCAAGACCATTATCTATTGCATTTAAGATTATTTGCCTCCATTCATAGGGAAGCTCACCACCCTGAACAGCTATGCCTATTAGCATGGCAGCAGGGTTATATTTCATAGCTTCTTCTATAGATGAAACAATTGGAAAATCTACGCCATAACCAAGTATTTCTTTAGATGTTTTACCGGCACGGGTAGAATCAAGGCCTGCTACTATAGGCCAGTTGCCATAACGGACAAGGGCTGAAATTATTTTAGTATTTTCTTCTCCAAAACAACCTTCAGCTAATATCACTAATGGAGTTGTTTTAGTGTTAAACAAATTAATTTGAGACATATTAACACCTGCTGCTTGTCTGGCATTATTTAATTGTATAACGTGAAAAAATTTTGCCACGTATTTATCAAGAAAGTTGAAATTGAATTTATTTTATTTTTTCAGCAAAATCTTTTAGTTTATTTATCAGTATTTTGTTATCTTCAATAAATTTCTTGTCTTTTGAGTTCATCGCAATATAGAGTGCTAGAGGTAAGTTTAGGGCGATTTGCGAAGTAAGATTTTCAGAATAAATTGATATATAATCGTTTGGCACTCTAACTCTCCAATTTTTAGCCAGTTGTTGACCCTTTGCCCCCGGGTCATTATAACGATCATTAATCCCAAATAGATCTGTAAACATTATTTGAATATTTTGTGCAGGGCTGGCAAATAACTCGGCAAATTTAGCCTGTATAAAATATTCCGGTTTAACAGATAATTCTTCAGGATCAAGGTTTAAGTCTTCTGCCAATTGTTGTGCGTGTTTAGCAAGTTCCTTATTTTTTTGCAGAGTTTGAACCCAGGAAATCATCGTATCATTATCGTGAGTACCTATAACTATCCATTGTTTTGACTCAACATTTTTACCTCTATACATATGTTCATCAAGCAACGGATCAACAAATTGAGTAACTCTTAATCCACTTAGTTCTCTATCTTCCAGCACAGCAACAACGGGGTTAGTAAGTGTTCCCAAGTCCTCACAAATAATATTAGAAACTGGAACGTTATTATTCTTTGCCGCTTTGATAATTATATCTATTATTATAGAGTACTTATCAACAATTACTTCTGTAAGGCTTTTTATTTTAACCCTTTTTTCTTTATCTGGCGGCATAGTAAGGTCAAGATCTTCTTTTTTAATGTAAGCCCAGGTTTTAAAAGGGTCTTCAATTTCAGGAGAAGAAAACAGCCTTTTTCCACCATCTTCATATTTAGGTGTAGGTGCATCTAAAGGATATACCCATGGATCAATAAGCCCTACAATATGATCTATTCTTACACCTCCAGGGTTATCTTTAAAAACCTTATTGAATCTTGCAAAAATAAGTTTGCCGGCTTCTGCCATTATAGGGCCCTCTTTATCTACAATAATGTTACCCTTTGAATCTCTAAGGTATATTTTATCAGGATTAATAGCAGGAAATCCCCATGCTTGCCCATCCACAGAGAAATAATCTGGAGGGACGCCCAATCTGGATTTCTTTAGGAATGCACCCTGAAAAGCCCACCAATCTCTATCTGAATAAGTAACCTGTATATCTGCTATTGTTTTCATATCAACAGCCTGCCTAGAGGCAATTCTTTGTTCTTCAACTATAAACTGACAGAATTTATAAAACTCTATCTCATCTACTAATTCAGACTTAGAATGTATTTCATTAATACGTTTTTCAGCTTTTAACTTTTCTTCAGCGAGATCAGAAATCATATATAAAGGCAGGTTTTGATCCAGTTCTGTCCATTCGCACCAATAATCTGAGCCATTTTCTATTATTAGTACCTGATATAAAGCATCATGTTCAAGCCAATCTTTATTTCTATTTTTATATTCTTCAAATTTTTCTTGAATTTTATTGAGACTATTTCTTTCCGTTAAATTTAACAAACTTTGCTTTTGAAGTTTATATTTGTAGCTTGTCCAGGCTTCTTTTAAAGCTTTATGCTGAGATTGATAAGCATACTCATAATTTACAATTGATTTATCTTTTTTATCATTGTTCTGAACAATAGATTTAAAAGTTGATTCAGATAAGATATTAAGCCATTTTTCTGTCGTAAGATCTTTAAGATCTATAAACAAAATATTGTCAGAAAATATTGTGCTGGTATAAGGTGAAGCATCAGCAATTTTTGTTTTTCCGCTCGGACCTAATTGAATGCTATTAAAGCCCAGTTCAGATAAAAATTTCATAAAGGTTCTGGCACCAGAAGAATATGGTGATCCAATTCCTGTATCTTCATCACTTAGTGATGGGAAACTAGGGCCATGAACAATTAAAGATAAATTTTTCTTTTCTAATTTATTTAAAGTTTCATTTAAAACTTTTTTATATTCTTTTATTTCTTCAGAATCAAATTTATTCATAAGAAAAGTATCATTTAAATTTCCACCTTTGTCTTTATACAGATTTGACATTCTAAAAACCCCATATAGTGTAGAATATCTTTAAGATATCGTTTGAAAAAGCTTTTAATAAGCTACGATGGATATAATATAACATAAATTATAACTAAATAATTAGAATCTGAAGAATGCTTCTTTACTTATAATATTAATATATTATACCGCTGTAATGAATGCCATAACTTTATCCTGACTATCAAATACCTCAAAATAATATATTCATGATTTACAACACTAATCTAAATGAGCAGTTTATTATTACATAAGGCCTATGCAAAATATATAAAGACTGAAAATAAATAACGAAACAGAAAAAGAGCAAGAACCGATCGTAGCAGATAATTTAATAAATTTATACTATTCCACATAAAAGATTAATCAATCCAAACAGAACTCAATAGGTTATTTTTGCCTGCGTAGTAGGAAAAACACCCGGCCTCTATAATCTGGAATCAATAAATTACTTTCAAGGATCAATATAAATCGTTCATAGACATCTGGATAAAAAATTCACATAAAATCAACGCAAAAAAAAATCCCCTTGTCGGGAAATCTTTTGAGAGAGAGTAGAGAGATTACGGAATTTATTTAGAGGAATTGTTTTATGTCTTGTAATTATATAAAAACAACCAATTTAAATTTTGGAACAGTTTGTAAAGAAAATTTAAGCTGATTTTTTTTAGTAAGACTTGTGCATAAGTGTATATATTTTCAAAAAAACTAAGGTAGCAGAAAAATAGTGTCGGGTTTAAAAGGCCCTCCCTTCGTTAACCACTGTTCCCTGATATTTTATAAAACATTAGTTATGCAGAGGTCTCTTAATTTTGAAATTAAAGTATAAAGATTCTAAAAAAGGTTGTGGATAGACTCTGCAAGCTAAGCGAGTGAAATTCACCCTGTTTTACCAATACACAGAACTAACTGATATATGGCCTTAAACTATTCTAGGGTGTTTTTGCCTTTACTGCAGGCAAAAACACCCGGTTCTATAATCTGTAATCTATAAATTACTTTCAAGAATCAGTATAACATTATCAGATGCCAGCATTTTATAATGAACGCATAAATAAAATAGACTTCAGAAAATAAAGGGTTCGGGTGTTATGCCCGCCGAAGGCGGGCATAACACCCTCATGATTTCCAGTTATGTCTCATAATTTCATGCGTTTACTATAATAGCTTTTATTATTTTTTCTTCATTTAAAAAAACCAGCCTTTTTGAAAGGCTGGTTTTTTTATATATTGATTCTTTTTTATTCCTGAGTTAAGTCTGCACTTAATTCACCTTTAAAATAATCAAGAACTTCTTCTCTGGTATTTAATATCTTAAACATGCTTGTAATTCCTGTTTGCTCAAGAGTTTCAGAAACTTCTTCTGCAATATTAAACAATACAAGATTACAGTTATTAATCTTTGAAATACCCTTAATCACCGATAATGCCGATATTCCAATAGATGATACATACGTAACGCCACCCAGATCTATAGCTAAATTTGCAGGGTTATCTTTCTCTATAAGATCAACTGTTTGTCTTGAAAATTTATTTGCATTTTCATAGTTAATTTTTGAAAACTTTGTCTTAACTATAATATAATCATCTATTTTTTCTGTTGATAAGACCATCTAAACACTCCTTAACTATTCAAGCAGAAAATTTCCTTAAATTATTATATTTTAGCAATTAGATAAATCAATAATTTTTAAGTTTACAAATTTTCTTACATTAAAATATATCATACAGTTAATAAGATTTCTTATTTTAAGTTGATCTCAGTTACAATTAACAGAATATGAATGCACGAAAGGGGAACAAAATTGAAGATATATATTTCGTTTGATTTTGAAGGCATAAACGGAGTTAGTAAATTTTCTCAGGTAGAAAATAAAAATAAACAAGAAATTGAAAAATCATTATACCAGGCATATAAAGAAATTCAGGCTGTTATTAACGGTGCATTAAAATCTGGGGTAGAATATATCACTATCAATGATGCTCATTCAGCAATGACTAACCTTGATTTAAATCATTTAGATGATCGCATTTCTTTAATCACTGGCAAACCTAAACCAATTTCAATGATGGCAGGTTTAGATCAAAGCTATAATGCAGCAATTTTGCTGGGTTATCATGCCAGAGCTGGTGCCCCAGGGGCATGTCTTGCGCATACTTTAATTGATGAAATATTAAATGTTAAAATTAATGGTATAGCAGTTGGAGAAGCTTATTTGAACTCACTTTATGCTGCCAGCTTAAACGTACCCATCGCTATGGCCTCTGGAGATGAAGCGCTCAAAGAAGAAATCTATCAGCAAATTGGTGAAATACCAACTGTATGTATTAAAAAAGCTCTTGGTTATAATTCCGTTGAATGCAGACCAAATTCAATAATTCTTAATGATCTTGAAGAAACAACTTTTAAAACCTTAACAAACCCTTCTAGCTGGATTATTAATAAAGTACCATCCCCATACGATATGGAAGTTGAATTATCACAAATTATTATGGCTGATCTGGTTGAATTAATACCCGGTGTGAATAGAACCAGCAGTAGAAAAATAAATTATACTCACATTGATTTTTCAACAATATACAAATTACTTCAAACTATCTGCATTATTGTCGGAAGTGCAAAAAATTATTACTAATGCCATAATAAGATCAACATTAACCTTCCTTGAACTCCAATAGGATAATTTTATCTGATGTATGGGAAAAAATAATCAAATTTCTTTCTTGAATCTTTAGATTTTAATAGCAATTACTATGATTGCAGAGAGCCGGTAAAATTACCGGCTCAAAAAAAATTTAATTATGCTGTTGTAGGCTGCTAGTTACTGGTTGGGTTATCTCCTTGTTTAGTTTGTCGATAATATTTATTGATATATCCTGGAATTGTCCAGTACATTGGGCTCAAGCGCCCCTTCTTTATTTGATAGTATCATTATAACTTGATTAATCAAATAGTTTAATACCAACAAAGGTAGATAAACTCTACTTCAAAAGAAGTAATTTTAAGAATAATGCATATATTAAGTAATTTAATGGTAAAGAGAATGACTATATTAGGAATAGTAATCATTACTAATATATTAATTGCTCCATCTTTAATTTATACCCTTTAAAACGTCTGCAATTAAGTTATTATAGAAAAATTCATTAAACATATAACTATGCTGATCCTTGAAAGTAATTTATAGATTCTGGATTATAGAATATATCGTTTACTTCCCTGGATTGATATATGTTGAAAAATAGTGTTGGGTAACAAATTACCTGACAAATAAAAGCTTTTGATAAAATTTTATAGAACTTTTAAATATTAATAATATTTCATAAATTAAACTAATTTTGATATAAATTGTTCAAGAGTGACTTTTTATAAAAGGTAAATCAACTATAACTTTACATTAAACTTACCCCCTTAAAGACTTGTGCATAAGTGCATATATTCTCAAAAAAGCTAAGGTAGCAGAGAAATAATGTCGGGTTTAAAACCCTTCATTAGCCACTGTTCCCTGATATTTTATAAAACATTAGTTAGAGGTCTCCCTTATCCCGGTGAATTCGTGAATTTGTTACAAACTCTCAAGGCTCAAGTAATGACTTAAGTTAAAGATTTATGCATTTAACATACTGTAAATATTTAACAGGGATCAGGTTTTAGAAAGCCGGGCCCAAAAGGCCCGCAGGGCGGGCCTTTTTGAGCCCTCGACAAAGATCTGTTTCCGAAACTTTGTGAATAATCCGGGTTAAGAAAAAGACTTATGCATAAGTGCATATATTCTCAAAAAAGCTAAGGTATAATGAACGCATAAATAAAATAGACTTCAGAAAATAAAGGGTTCGGGTGTTATGCCCGCCTTCGGCGGGCATAACACCCTCATGATTTCCAGTTATGTCTCATAATTTCATGCGTTTACTATAGCAGCGAAATAGTCCCTTCATTAGCAACTGTTCCCTAATATTTTATAAAACATTAGTTATGCAGAGGTCTCAGAAAAGGTTTTATTTTGTATAAAAACTTAACCTGCTGAAATACAGGGATTCAGCATTAAATATAATGCTGCAATCAATTTTAATAAGTTTAAACAGTTAAAAAAGTTATTTTTTTCAAGGCATATTTTATTGGTAAATATATTAAAGGTGTAATTATTAATTATTAAGAGAAATTTGTCCTAATATTGTTGATTCAATTATTTCAGCTTTACCATCTTTAAGATCAATGTTTAAGTCTTTTTCGATGCGTGAATTTTTAACGGTTGCATCACCATGTTCACTATAAATAGAAGTATTATCAGTTATAGTAGAATCAGAGACAATAGTGTTACCACTATAAAGTGAAACATTTAACTGGTTTTCAATATATGCTTGTTCAACAATAACGTCAGATTTATAACCAAGAATATTTGCAGGGCCGCCTACAGCAACTTTCGATACTGTTATGTTACCGTTAGCAGCACCAGCAGTTAGTTTACCTTCAAGGTAAGCAGAATCAACGACAATATTACCATTAGCATTTAAGAGTGTTGTATCATCTTTAACATTGAGGTTTTTAATGTTCGAGTTAGAATTAATGTTAACAACTTTTAAATCGCCCTCAATTAAAGCTCTTTCAACAGTGGCCTCCGAGTTATAGGCGTATATGGAAAGATCTTTAACTATGTTAACGTCTGAGACATTTGTACTTCCGTTAGCCTGTTTAATAGAAACATCTTGTTGTAGGTATGAATTATTTACATTTGTTGATCCATCAATATTACAAATGTTTATTTTATTTTCAGAGTTTAGATAAGTAAGGATTACATCTCCTTTGCTTTCTATATTAACTTCACCCTGAAGAAATGTATTTGTTATTATGGTTGTGCCATTTTTATTTACAACATTTAAGGTGTCAGCAAAATGAGAATCTTTAGCAAAAACGATTCCTTCATTCTGATTAATGTTAACTTCGTTTTGCATAAGGGTATTAGAAATTTCTGTAATACCATTGTTATTAGCAATATTAGTTTTGCCTGCCAGGTTTGCTTCTTGAATAAAGACGTTGCCATTATTACTTATAATATTCATTTCATCTTGAGCCAGAGAAGCCTTTAAGTGTATTATTCCGTCATTTGATACAAGGTGTCCTGTACCGGCTATTTTCAAATAAGTCATTTCTATATTACTTTGTGCTATTGCATTAACGTTATTTGCTTCACCGTTAGTGTAATATATGTTTCCGGCACTAACAGCATTAAGGTTACCAGCTTTTCCTGTAAGGTTTATATCACCTTCAGTAGTGTAAATATTAGTATTATTACTGTCAATATCAAACTGTCCATCTAAGGCAGCAGCGTGAATATTAGCAGTGTTGACAATAGCCTGGCCAGCACTGTCACAGGGGGTAACAATATTGCCATTAGCGATCATATTCAGATCACCAGTAATTATTGTACCGTTTTGAATAATGTCATTCTGGCTTATTATAAAAATTTCGCCCTGTTTAACAATCAGGTTTTTTGCAGAATTAAAAGTATTTGTATTGACAACATCTTCTACTTCAAGGCCATTTTCATTGTAATTAATATTGTATTTAGCTCCTGAATTCAGGCTGCCTTTATTTTTAACATTTCCTGCATTTATAACAATTGAGTTTATGGCATTAATTTCACCTGCGATTTTAACATATCCTTTTGGATTTATTTCATAGTTTCCAGACATCAGGTCATCAACAAATTTATCACTAATAGAGCCATTATCATCAAGATATTGTCTCATAAATCCATGAGTTGGTGTAACAGTAACAAGGCTTCCAGTGTTTATTTTGCCGCTGGAGCCAACTACCATTCCGTATGGGTTTACGATATATAAATTACCGCCAACAACATTATCTTTTAATGCGTTGAGGGTGCCTTTTATAGTAGTTTTTTGACAGTGAACAAGGTTTATAAGGTTATCTGTGTTAGAGGGTAGAATTAGATTAACAGTATTATTTTTATCTACGTTGAAGTTTTTAAATGAGTTAAAAGCATTATTGCCTTTAATAGTTGATGTAGTAACATCAGTAGTTTTACCAAATGATGTTATAGATGTATTGGTAGATCCATCAGGCACTATTTGTTGAGCCCATAATGGATTACAAGCAAATAACATACAAGCTATTAGTGCTATTGTTTGTTTTTTGGCTTTACTGTTCATGGTGTTTACCATCTAACCCTCTCTATGAAGTTTTGTTCCCACTAATTGAATAACTAATAGAAACTATACCTTGCAAATCGAATAAATTTGCAAAGTCTAGTCATGTTTATGCCTTATATTTTTAAAAACATTTATTCAATAAGAATTGCTTTAAAATAGATAAAAGTTATATAAAGTTTACATATTTTTTATACACTTTAAGAGCTAGCTAAAAGAAAAAAATATGTAAAAATTTATGCTAATAAAGATTCTCTAACTTGCTATATGAATAAAACTCAATAAAAATGCTTGTAGTAATTTTTTAATAACCATTTATTGTTGCTTTGGTTGAAGAGTCAGGCAGCATTATTAAATCTGATGATATTAAATTAGTTGTTCAGTTTTATTAAACAAAATATTAAATATATAGATGATTTGGAGAATCTTTTGTATAAAATGGTAAATTAGAAACAATTTAAAATTTACGGGAGATTAATTATGAATAAAATGTTAATGATAATAATAACTGGGTTATTGTTTTTTTTAGTTTCATGCGATGCTATGCCAGGTCATGATGGTGTAATAATGGAGCTAAAACCAGATGGAAGTGTTGCCTGGAAAAGCCATAAGTTTCCTGCCCCGTCGTCATTTTCTAAAGGCAAAGATGGAAGGATTCTTGTTACCAATATGAACCCGGGCATTTTTTATAGTATGGATGATAAACAGAATATTAAATGGGAATATGAAGGAAATAATCCCTGGTCAATGTCAGAAACAGAAGACGAGACATATCTTCTTTCAAGCTTTAGTGCTGAGAGTTCATATCAAGAAGTGACAGTTAATAAAGATATTTTATGGTCTTCACCTCCAAATAGCCAGGGAACTAAAGCTATAAAGCTAAAAAACGGAAATTATTTGCTTGTTTATACAAAAGAGAACTTTATAAAAGAGTTAGATAAAAATAATACAGTTGTATGGCAAACTCAAGAAGGCTTGCTCGGTCATCCATATGATGTTCAGATACTTGATGATGATAAGTTATTGATAGCTGATTATGATATGCATAGAGTTATTGAAATTGATAAAAATTCAAAAATACTTTGGGAACTTCATGAAGGCTTAAATCATCCTTCTTCAGCAGTAAA
>JBFMGH010000615.1:0-5356 GCA_040752795.1 Cyanobacteriota bacterium | reverse complement strand
TGTTTCTATCGAGCCTCACCTTGGCTATGGAGGGCAACAGCATTTTTATGTAGGTGGTAAAATCTATAATTATGAAGGCGTTAATTGGACAAGAAATCCATATTACAAAAGACCCAATTTAATACTAAACTTTAAAGATTTTCAAAACAATTTTAATCCCAACTCCGAAGGTTATTTCTGGCTTAAAGTAAAGATTGATAATAATATCAATTTAACTTATGGCTCTGAAAATCTTAATAAAGTATCTGTCTCTTTATCTGAAGAACAGAAAAAAAGAAATAAAAACTTAAATTTGGTTACTGAATTCGGTTTAAATACTAATGAAATTGAGATACCTTTTTTCGAACCTCATCCAAAAAGTACGTTTGCAGTTATAACAGATTTTGATAATACTATTACAAGAGTAAGAAAACTTGGTTTAATAGAGTATATTACTACTAACCCCAAAATATTTAAATTAAGAGATGAAATAGTTAATACTTACAATAAAATTGAAAACAATATCAACCCGTTTTTCTATGTAACAGCAAGACCTAATGGAACATACAAAGTTGTAAAAACTATTATAGATGAAAATAACCTGCCTAAAGGCCCTGTTCTCGCCAGAGACCTTGGTTTCTGGTTTTTGAACAGAGGCCTGAGTATTAATCAACATAAAATAGTTAATATTGAAAACGTTTTAAATACTTACCCCGATAAAAAATTTGTTCTTATTGGAGACAACAGCAAAACAGATGTTCAGGTTTATAATGAAATTTATAATAAATACCCTGATCAGATAGCACATATATTTATCTTTAACAATAAAAAAAGAACCTTTAAAAACTCAGACGCACTCAGTTACATTAAAAAACCACAAGAAATAATTGATAAACTTATAGCTATTGGACTTTTAAACAATTAATAGAGGTAAACAAATTGAAAAAAATCAATTATAAAGAAAATATTGAACTGTTAAAGTGCCATTTTAACAAAACTGATAATTGCACTCTGGATGATTTTATTCCAGGTTATTATAAAGAACAATTGTATCTTCCTTCAAATGAACTTGATATTGATCTGGCAGTCAAAAACATAGAAACCAAATTACAAAGAGACTGGCTTTATCATACTAGCTTTATGAATATTGTTGATATAGTAGCACAATTAGGCACGTGCTCTCGAAGAAAAGTAGGTGCTGTTCTTGTCAGAAGCAGGCGTATACTGGCTACTGGTTTCAATGGAACACCTCCCGGCTCACCTCACTGTAATGATGAAATATGCCCCGGAAGAAATGCACCCTCAGGCTCTGACCTCTCTTTATGCTCTGCTGTTCATGCTGAAGAGAACTGTTTGATCTATTGTGCTAAATATGGCGTATCTGCATCAGGGGCCTTTTTATATGTTTCTTGCGAACCATGTGATGATTGCATGAAGCTTGTTGAAACTGTTGGTATAACACATGTTATTTATAAACAAGCTTATCCAACTAAAATGTCAGCATTAAGAAAGTATTTTAAAGCTAAAACTTTGTCTATGGAAGATCTTGCTGCGGAATATTCTAAATTTTGCCAGGGTAGAATTAAATTTTAAGTTTAGGATTAGCTCTTAAGAACTTTTCAAGCTCCGTAACATCATCAATCTTTTCAAGAGATTTATCTTCATATTCTTCGATACCTTCTTCAATCTTATCTGGATATAAATTAGCCTTTGCAAAACAGGCTTCAGCCTGTTCTTCCATTCCCATATCTTCAAGAGCTATGCCCTTTTGATAAAGAGCGTTTTTGTCAGATGGATCTATCGAAAGAATAAAATCAAAACAACTTAATGCAGCCTGTGGCCTGTTTAACATAATTAATGCAACACCTTTATCATTCCATGATTGTTTATGAAATGGATCAAGTGAAATAACTCTATCAAATAGCTCAATTGCAGCAAGGTGCTGATCAAGCACAACTGACAACAAACCTTTATAATAAAGGGCATCCAGATAATTATGATCAATATTTATGGCTTTGTTAAAATGCTCAAGAGCAATATTATATGAGCTTCTTTTATAATTAATTAATCCTATTCTGAAAAAAGCCTCTTTTGAATATGGATCAAGTTTAACTACCCTATTATAGATAGTTAATGCTTCATCATAATTACCCAGAATCTCAATTATCATTCCAGTATTTAAAAGCACATATGGATCATTTGGATTTGCCTTTAAATCCAGTTCGTTTTTTTTAATCAGACATTGAATAAGCTCTTTTAATTTCATAAAATAATTGATTAATAATGCGCTCTATGTTGACCTTTATTTATATTTTACATTATTCATTATGCAAAATGTATCCATTTTATAACTTTAAACTACTAAACTAAATCAATAATGTCAATTTTAATAGTTATATTTTTAATATAAAAATCTATATTATTTTTGAACTCTGACTGTATAAAATATTAGAATTGTAACAGGATTTAGCCTGCAACAAAAACAGGCTTAAGCCCTTTATCAAATAGCAAATAATCATTTTTGATTAGCAATACTCCTAATATGATTTCATATAACCATTTTATATCCGGAATCTGACTGCATTAAAGCACTTATGACAAACTGCAACTTCTGTAAATTAATTATTCAAGTATTTTAAATTAAATCAAAAAAACTACTATGAATATAAAGAAAATATTAAGGTATACCTACTATTTCGAAAAATTATTTTTCATGAAGTGTATGGAATACAATTCAAAAATCTTGTTTGTTACATTTGAGAGATTTTTTTCACGAATGATTTTTAATGCATTAAGGCATGAATTTTTTAACGCTATATTTTTATAGCTAAAAATAATAACTCTCTTAGCTACCTTACAAATAATTTGTAACTTGATTCACAAATAGATGGGCTTAGTGTTTTTTAGACAATATTATAAAAAGTGTAAACTTTACCTTTAAAACACTAAACAAATTTTCAGGGTTGTTATATATTAATAATGTCAATTGGATCCCCCAAACGAAAACCCCACAAAAAAATTTAACCTAATAAATCCCCCAAAAATTTAAATTAAGCTTGAGCCTCTACCCCCAAATAGAGGTTTTTTTTTATGCCTGAAATCCATTTTTTCTCTACGCTCTTTTATAAGATCTCCAGTATTTTAACTTATACTATTCCACATATACTTATCCTTGAAAGTAATCTATAGATTCCAGATTATAGAGGCAGAGTGTTTTTGCCTGCTGCGCAGGCAAAAACACCCTATAATAATTTAAAACCATATATCGTTTACTTCCGTGGATTGGTATAAATAATGAATCGATCCTAACAGAACTTAATAATCTTGTATGTTTAAATTACTTTCACTGAATTTTAAATAAATTTGCCTGACATCTAAAAAAACACGGTAATTGATTAGCATTTAATGTAAACATGAAAAAATCTCAAGCTTTTAAACAGCTTGATGATAATTCAAGAGAGAGGATAAAAAATTCCGGATTATAAATATCCTGTTATAGTGCATTATATGTAAGTTTGCCTAAATCTGGGGGATGTTAATCTAGCCCTTTTTTTTGTATAATTACTGATCTAATCAACAATTTGATTATTATTGAAATAGGTTTTGTAAATTTTTTTTCTATACATATTACATTTTTTTCATGTATGTACTATTATTCTAAATACTAACTTAAGATAGGAATATTTTTCCAAAAAACAGTTACTAAGGGGAAGGAAGAATATAATCTAATAGGGGAAAAGAGAAATTAATGAATATTAAAATGCATTCAAGCAATACATTTCAGCCTGTAAATTTGGCTGGAAACATTCGTTTCACTGGCCCTAAATGCCATAATTGCTGTGGGGATCAACTATGTTTATCTTCTAAAGCTACTCAAAAGAAAGATCCTGTTTCTTTTGAAGGGCTCTGGGGAAAACTATTTCCTCCTAAAGTGAGTAAAAAAACCCTTGAAGAATATATGGCTCTGGTAAAAATGGATCCGATGCTTAAACAAACTGCACAGTTGAAATATGAATATGGTAAATATCCAACTGTTCACTTTACACCTGGTGAAAAAGAATTCACTTTTGACATTGGCTTTACTAATATCAAAAAGGAATTTAAAAAACAGGTCTCAGGAAAAGTCAACACTGACACACGTATTGTTGAGTTTAAGTCTTTAGACGGTTTAGACCACAAGCCCGGAGACGTTAAATATGCCGTTGAAAGAGCTATCGAAGACGCAATCTGGGTTTATAAAAAATCTGCATTGCTTTTGGATGGCGAAATTAACTATTCATCTGGAAATTAAATGAATCATTCAGTTAAGAAAATCATCACAAGTGGGAAAAAAGATAAATTGGGGGTAGTCTTTATGTCCGAATCTTTAAAAACTGTCAAGCCAACCGTCCAGAAATTACCAATTAATGACGGTAAACCAAAAACTTATTTTTCTGATCATATGGGGCTGTCAGTTGGTATTCAAAAAAGAAATAGTATAATTTTTAAAGGGGTTAAACAACCTAAATTCAAACATCCTCTTTTAAAAGATTATATTTTAACTGCACACTAAGCAAAAATTTATCAGCTAACAGTTTAATTTTTTCTAGCGAAAATTTTGAGTTTGATTTAATAATCTAAGCAACACGTTTGTATTGGTTCCTGTTTTATTATGGAACAATATTTACCATTTCAATAATGGCATATATTTCATGTTTTTGAGTTTTTAAAGTTATTTGTGCCATTTTGCCATGATTTATCATTTCTATAGTTGCTGATGGATTTTCTTTCTCATATGACAACTCTTTATAATCACATACTGTTATTATACCTACGACTTTTCCTGTTTGCCTTAAGTTTATCTGTGTTGGTACTTCATTTTCATATATAGGCTGAAGCTGGTAGTAGCCTCCGGGAAGAAAGTCATTATAATTATTATATCTATAAGCAAATGGAATACTTAATACGGCAAATCCTGTATCATTATAATATTCTTGATTTACTTTCTTTTCACCAATGCCTGACGTATAAAATTCAGAAACATTGTTGGGGTTTTGAAAACCAATAATACCTTTTAATGTTAAAGAGGCTGCTAATAAAATGCCTAACAATTTGTTCTACCCATAATTTGATTAGTAAATCTATAATAACAATATTAGTTTATATTCGTTTTTCTCCGGATCATTCAAAAAAATTAAATCGATTATACTATTCCTTGAAAGTAATGATAGATTCCAGAGAATTGAGGGCAGGGTAACGAAAAACACCCTGTATTACTCCGTTCATAAAATGTTTGACAGATAAAGCTCAAATATGTTAAAATTATTAGATGAACGAGAAGAATGATACCAGAAACTTAACCCAAAAAGAACAGGATATAATCCGAGAAAAAGCTGTT
>JBFMGH010000614.1:0-4090 GCA_040752795.1 Cyanobacteriota bacterium | reverse complement strand
GTTGGTGTTTTGCCCGCCCCACCCCCAAAAAACACCCTATAATAATTTAAAGACATATATCGTTTACTTCCGTGGATTGGTATATACACTTATGCACAAGTCTTTTAATAGATTCTAGATTATAGGTATTGCATTCTGTCAGGATAGATTCATTATTTATGTTGGATAGTATAAGAAATTAGGTTTTCAGATTTATAAATTTAAATAAAAGGCGTTAAACAGGGCAATGTTTTCTAAAATATGAAAACTTGTAGTGTATTCAGGTTATGCCAATAATTATTATGTAAAGTAAAATTAAAACCTGATTACACAGAGCATTGTTGACTGAACATCATGTTAAACAACAAATATATGCATAACTGTTAAATAATGCTATATTTACTAACATAAAAGGAATTCCTATTAATCTGCTGGAGGCTATAAGTGTATACTTGCGATAAAGTAGTTGAAGTATTAGAAAATATTGGTGTTAGTCAAAAACAAATTGAAAAATGGGAAAGATACTTTGGATTAAATATTGCTCACGATAAAAATGGCAGAAAATTTTATAATGAAAATCATATAAAAACTTTTAAAGCAATAAAGAAAAATATAGCTTTAGGCTATAGTCTTACAGAAATAAGAGAAAAACTTGATTTAGGAGTAAAAATTATTCCTGAAAGTTCAAAAAACCAAGCAATAAAGCCTTCAGCCAATCCAATGAAAGAAGAAAATAAAAAAATCTCCCCCCTTTCCACGACACCTAAAGATAATTTATATTTAATAATGTTACTTGAGCGAGTGATGGATGAAAAGGAACAATTTATAAAAGATAAAGAGTATTTGCTTGAGCAGGTACATATTCTTGAAATGCAGAAACAAGAGCTGCGAAAAGCTTCACTTGAATATGTTGATAAAATAAGTGAGCATATGAACCAGATTCAAGTACTTGAAGAACAGCTAGAGACCAGCGTGGCAGAAATAGCCGGAGAGAAATTTGTTGATTCATGGGTTGGTAAAGCCAAACTTTTAAAAGTAATTTTTGATACTATAGGTGTTGATATACCAAAGGAAAGAAATAAATCTTTTAAAGTAACAGATTCTCCAAAGCGATTATATGGGAACATGGCAGTATTTATGAGCAGTTTTACCTGTGAAGATGATCCTTTATGGGAAAGAATAGAAACATATCGTGTAGCATATATTAATAATGAAGAGCTAAAAGGTGAACTAGATGTAGAATATTATGTTGATAGTGTACCGGTAGCAAAAGCAATTTATTCTATAAACTGTATTAGAAAACCCAAAAAAGCCGAAGAGAAAGAAGATAAAACAGAAAAAAATTAACAAAAAAAAACCACCCTTTGGTGGCTATCCTCTTTCCTCAATGCGACATATGCGTTTGAGTTAGTACAATTCTTCTATCCTCTTTAGGCGACTAATTCGAAGGTTTCTTTAACCAACAACTCTCTCTGCCTGTTGAATTCTTTATCAATTAAACTAAAAAGACTTTCGTGTTTTTTAGTTTTTGTTGTAGAATTTCTGGTTTCGTATGCTTTTTCAGAAGCATTAGAAGAGTGAGATAGTATTATTGCAGTTTTATTAGGGTTTATAAAAGGGTTTACCATCTGCATACTCCTGTGAAATTGTGTTAGCTTTTATATATATTAAAAAATTGATTACATGTATATAAAAACGAAAAGGATGAATATATTGTTAGTATATACTATGTATATATCAATATTGTTACAAATCGTTACAATCTGGTGTAGTATTTAAATAAAGTATAATTTTACTGTATGATCAAAACATAATATTAATGCTTTAAATCAGAAATAATTAATAATAAATTTAAAAGTTCTTAGTTGTTCATAAATGATGAAAGTAAAAGTAAAGATTAGGAGTTTGCCATGGAATGTAAAAATGCTAATTCAAACCCATCCTGTACATGCACATATACAAGTTGTTCCCGGCATGGTATTTGTTGTGAATGTATAACATATCATCGTAAAACAGGTCAGATGGTTGGTTGTTATTTCCCTAAGATGCTGAAAGAACTTATGATAGGTCTATGAGTCATTTTATTAAAGTTATGTCAAAATAGAAAGTTCTAATAGATTGTTTTAGAAGTAAGTGTAAAGAAACAAAGATTGTAGAAGTAGTATTTAATTTGATTTTTGGCATAAGTCAAAAAATAATTTACATATGATTTTACAAAATAAATTGTATGGCATTAACCCGTTGCTATACTTTGAATGCTTAAAAATATTTTTAGAAAAGCTAATAACGATAGGTTTTAACAGAATATTTACAATTTAAATAATTGCACAATAAGTATTTATAGTAAAAATATAGAAACTAATTGTAAAAAATCTATTTTTTAGCAAAAAAAGCTATTTTTCAAGCCATAACAGCTAATAAACCTGAAATAAAATTGTTAAGATATGCTAGAAATGTAATATTTGCTAGAACATAATTAACGTTGGTGATAAAATCAGTATGCAATTTAAGGAATAATCGTTGATTGCAGAGATGTGGAAGAAATTTGTAACATTTTGTTTATCTAAAAAATCTTATCTAACATTATTTCATTTTCAGGAAACTTACTTATATAGTATTTCTGATATAAATTGGGGAAAAAAATCTGGAGAGAGTTCCCAAAAGATTTTAAACTTCTTGATGATCTTACTTTCCAGTTGTAGAGAAAGTGCTTTTAATTTACATACGGGGTATTAAATGAATATTTATCCTCATAGCAATTCCATAAAAGCCATACAAAAAGATACTACGCCTCCAAAGTTTTTTCAACAGAATAAAAATATTAAACAATTGGGGCCAATAAGTCTTAGGGGAATGAATAACGCTGGAGATCAAGTAAGTTTTGGTATGGCTCTGGATCCATCGAAGTTAAAAACATTTGAAAGATGGGGACTTAAATTAGCAGACAAAATTCCCCAGTCATTTTATCAGGGTAAGTTGTTAAATTATATAGCAACACAGGCGAAAAATTATCCAGGATTATTTGAAGCTTTAACGGCACTAGGTGTAACCTGTAGTATCAGGCCCGTAACAATAATGGTAGTTCCGGGTGCAAAAGTAGAAGATCGTCAGTATGCAGCTGTTAAATCCATAGCTTCTGGTCTGGTTGGTTATGCTATGTCTTATGTGGCATTTAAGCCTCTAGGGGATATAATTTCAAAATTAGGAAATGGTGCATATGATAACATATTGAAAAAACCGTTTCCTTTTAAAGCAGGAACAGCTCAATTTAATACATTTAGCTTTATTATAAACTATGGGTCAAAATTCTTGCTTGCAATACCAATGGCAATGGCAACATTTAAAATGATACCGTGGTTAATGAACAAGGTTTTCCCTGATAGGAAAAAGAAACCACTGGATAATTACAATCCTCCAATAGCTGCAACAAAGCTTGATAATAGACAACAGGAAATTTATGATAATTTTATGCAGCTATCAAAAACAAAGGGAGGGGTAGCATAGCATGAGTCTTATGGGTGGAATAAAATCTACGATATCAAGAGTAGCCAGTCCTGTTTTTCGTCCATTAGAAAATGTTACTGCCAGGGGGCTAAATATTTTAGCTAATTCAGGTACATCTAATAAAATAGCTCAGTGGGGAGCTCAAAATTCAGATAAGCTTGATTTATTAGGTAAACCAATTAATAATTTTAATGCCAGGGTGGTTCCAACAATGGCAGCTCTTTTGCCAATATGGATATCGGCTTTCTATGTTATAAACAACCTTCAGTCAAAGAAAATACCTAAAGAACGTAAGATTCCGTTACTAATTAACGATATAATAGTTTGTACATTTTCAACAGCCGCCGGTTTAACAGTAGCAAAATTATTTGATGCTATGCAAATTGGTATGATTGAAAATATGAAGAAAATAGTTACCAACCCTGAGAAACAGGCGTTATTAAAAGGTGGAATCAAGCAAATGATGGCAATTGCTGCGTTTACACTTGTTTTCCGTTATCTGGGGCCTGTTATAGCAACGCCACTGGCGGATAAGGTTACCAAGTTTTTGATCAAGCATAATCTTATTGAAGATCCAGCTTTATCAAAGAAAAAAACTGATTCGCAA
>JBFMGH010000613.1:0-2559 GCA_040752795.1 Cyanobacteriota bacterium | reverse complement strand
GGCTTGATTCAACAGATAGCCGAGCAACTGGAAGATAATCCTCAGGTTACAGAAGAGCAGCTGACTAAAATTCAGGAAATAGTAGCATATGGTAATGATATTAAGAATCTGGAATTACTTTTTGAAGGTAAATATAAAAACCTGCTTAATTATAAAGATGAACTTGCTCAATATTCTTCTACTATGAGTGGCTTGTGGGACAAAAGAAACACGGGTGTCATTACCACTCAACAGTTTGATGCGCAAAGAACAAGTTTAACTGCTCAATATAAGCCATATATAGATATGTATAATAAAGATATTCACGGTACTAGTGAGGTTTCTTTGGGCGGTGAGGTACGCAATATTACTTTATGGGAAAACTTTGTATTATTGAACCCTGAAGCAGTCGTTACTGATCGTGGTTATGATATAGATATTACTCAACCTGAATATCGTTTTGAGCTTGATACTTATTTGTCTTATCTCTCAAAAGATAAAGTTCTTGGGCAGATAAATGATGGGCAAAAAATGTCACCAGTCGGAGAATTTATGCAGCGGATGCTTGACCTGTCTGAAGATGATATGAATCCGGAGGCATTAGAATTAACTCAAACTCTTTCTAAAGAAATATTTGATATATCTCAGGCAGTTAGAACTAATATTGATGTTTTTGGCCTGCATTTAACTTCTTACAATCCTGAATATGCTTATAATAGAAATTTATATGATCCTATTTATGGCGGTGACCCCAGATATAGAAATACTGGAACTACCGTGTTTGAAATTGTTACCAATAATAACATGCTTCCTTCAGAAACAACCCGTATGGATCTTAATATCATCTGTAGTTCCAATAGTGGTAATTATGATGATAGCAATGGAAGCTGTAAGAAGAAACCATATAAAAGATAAATAAAAAGTTTATTTTGTTTAATTAAAGTTGCCTTTGCTTTAGACAACTACTTTAAATTTTGTAAATTAAATACTGGTTCATTATCAACAAATATTATTTGTCTATTTTATGTAATTAATTACATATCATAAAAAAATGACAAAAGAGAGGGAGCGTTAAAAGTGGTTAATATTAATGTACCTATTACTTTTACAGCTATTGAAGCAAAAGGATATAGGACACCTAATGATAAGAAACCCGTAAAAATTAGTATTCCAGATAAGCAAGGAGCAACAATAACTGGTGAAATTGGAGAAATGTTTATTAAAGAAGGAAAGAAAGAAGTTTTTGGACCTTTTGCCCGTATTACTGTTGACAAATTAGATAATGACAGTTATTTAAAACTTACTGATACTGCTGATGTTATAGTTAATAAAATTGATACAGGTGGGCATTTAAATCTTGAAAATAAATCAGTTGCAAAAGTAGGTACAATTAAAAAAGGTCTAATATGGGCATTTGGTGAGGCATCATTATTAATAAAAGCATTACACGATGGTGCAGATGTATCTATTGCAAAAAAAGCTAATGTTGTTATTGAGAATTTTAATTTAAAAGGAAAAGATAATAGCCAAATAAGAGCTGAAGCAGGGTCTTTTTTGAGGATTAAAAAAGCTAGTAACGTTGCACTCAGTAACTTATCAGATGGCCGTTTTGTAATTAATAATGTTAGAACTTAAAGAGAATAAATAACCTGATCATAAATCATTAATGGGAGTATTAAAGTTTTATTATATATTTCCTAGCATCGAAAAAGTTTAATATTAAATTTTTTATTTATTTAACAGGAGAGAGTATATGAATATTGGTGCAGGGCCAGTTTCATTTAATGGAACATTAAAGTTTGAAAATGAACAGAAAATAAAAGACTTTTTATTGGATCCGACTGTATCATTATCAAAAAAACAAAAGCTGGTTGATAAGCTTGAAAGTTTTAAACTAGAAGCAAAAAAAATAGTTGCAGATAGTAATAATGTTCCCAATGGGGACACACTGGTAGTAAGATTTACAGATAGAATTCCACAGAATTTTAGCCTTGAATATGAGGATGTTCAGGGTAATAAAAGAAGCTCTATTGAAGCTTATAACGCTGGTGGGAAAGTTGATAATTATTACAGTCTTGATGAGATATCAGCTAAAAAGCCTGTAAGCGCAATGCTGTTACCTAGTATTAAAGGCTTGAGAGAACAAATAGCCTCTCAGGTTATTCCTGCCAGGATGTTACTTGATAGAGCAATGCAGGTTTTTAACTCTAAATAGTACGTTACAAATCAGCTATAAAGATTTAAGGAAAATACCATATTAACAGCGCAAGCTAAAATTATACTTGCTGAAAACTTTGTATGAGTATTGTTAATTTAATTGCTCTGGATGTTTTCGTTTACTAAAACTTCCTGGGTAAAGTTTTTAACAATTATATATTTAGCCAGATGATAATTGTATGAAGGTGCTTTAAATATTCTGTTCGCTAATTATTGTTTAAAGACTTGTGTAGAATTGTTTAAATTCTTACTAAAACTAAGATAATAAAGAAATAGTGTCGGGCCTTTTAAGTCCTCTTCTCCTTGGCTGCTGATTCCTGATATGTTTAAAACATAACTTATGTAGAGGTTTTTTCTTATGAA
>JBFMGH010000612.1:0-3979 GCA_040752795.1 Cyanobacteriota bacterium | reverse complement strand
AGGGCCGCCCTGTGGCCCTTTTGAGCCCTCGATAAAGATCTATTTCCGAAACTTTGTGAATAATCCGGGATAAGATTATTTGTTTAATGGTTTTTTATAAATAATTTTCTAAAATCCTATTCTTCACAACATAAAAATATGCAAAAAATATACCTGTAATCAGTTACAAAAATACCTGCGGACAGGTAGAAATTATAAATTAACAAATATCTTTATTTTATTAAGAAGTCATACTTTGAAGATATACTGATCCTTGAAAGTAATCTATAGATTCCAGATTATAGAGGCCGGGTGTTTTTGCCTGCGCAGCAGACAAAAACACCCTAGAATAATTTAAAGCCATATATCGTTTATTTCTGCGGATTGGTATAGCTATAGCATGAGAGAGGAAATAGGGAGAGAAGGAGGTTTGTAATGACAAATATTGGCTTGCCTGCAAAGAAAAATGTTGCAATAGTAGATGAATTTAAAACTAAAACCATAGATCTTGATGAAGATAATGTTCCTGATATTTCTCATGGTCATCTGGTTGAAACTTATTTAAAGGCTTCAAATCCTAATGTTAAAGTTGATCGCTTTCAGGTTGATTACAATGACCCTAAAAAGCAAAATTTTAATAACAAAGATGTTTTAAACGCTTTTGAAAAAGTTTATCAGAAAATTGAAAATGGTGAAAAATATGATGCAGTTAATTTATCAATGGGGTCAAATTATGATATTTCTAACCTGCAAAAAACTGTTAATAAAGGCATTAATAACAAGAACATTAACCACTTTAAACCACAGATAAAAGATTATGTATCAAAAAATTTGCCTGAAGTAAATAAGAATATCTCCAGCCTGGAAAAGATTACGTCTAAAGGTGTACCTGTTTATGTCTCTGCTGGAAATGATAAAGCTTCTCACTATAATTTATTGGGCCTTGCTAATGGTACTAAAACCGTTGGTTCAAGTGACCATAAAGGAAATGTAAGTGGATTTTCTGCTAACAATAATGATATATCAAACTTTGAAAAGGGTGAGTATTTTTTACGCACTACTAAAGATTCTAACGGTAATATTAATGGTATGGATGTAAACAATGACGGAAAACCTGATATACCTGTCAGTATACTTTCTGATTCCAAAGCCAAAAAAGGTCCTCTTTTTGGTTCAAGTTCAATTAAAGATATTTCAACAATTAATGGAACCTCTTTTTCTGCTCCAGTCGCTGTAGCAAAGTTCCTTGAGACCTTATCAAGAGTATCTTCATTTTCTAATGGAGAGCAAGCATTTGGACCCAGATAACATATCCTTCTTTTGTGGATAGTATTTATATATTAACTGTAATTCTATTATTAAATAATAACTTAGCTGATACCTGCAAATAAAAAACCTTGCTTTTGCAAGGCTCTATTGGGTTACTTAGTATTAGGATTTGAATACATCAATGCTCACGGGTTACAATCTCTAATATAATAAAAAAATAATTCTTTAATATATTTCTACCTGTATTCAGGTATATTTATACCTTTGAACGGTTATTTTATATATTACATTTTTCATAAATAGATATCAGGAAAAGCTCTGAAGGGGCTGTCACTTTCAGGATAGCCCTTTTTATTTGCTAATTTATTAATCATCGATACTTTATGAAAATAAGTTACGCAGAAGTCTTTTAAAGATCGTTATTTGTGAAAAATTTATGAATAACACAGATAAAGTAAAAAAACCTTGCAAATGCAAGGTTTAAGATAACGTTACCCGAAGAGAATATTTGCTGGTACAAGTTATAATGGTTCATACCGGACTAATATAATTAAAAAAAAAATCTTTCAAATATTTCTACCTGCTTTCAGGTATTTTTATACCTGTGTTGGGTTATCTATACTAATCCACGGAAGAAAACTCTATATGGACTAAATTTACTACAGTGTGTTTTCGTTGCGTAGCAACAAAAAACATACCCTGCAAGCTCCTCGCTGATTCCTGATTTGTAAATAAGCTGGGTTAAAATAACCATTTCAGATTCTTATTTCTCTTAACTTTACTTATAACCTTTATTATAACAAAAATGAAAATATTGTTTCTTTATTATTCTCACTTTTAATCATTAATTCACTGTTGTGAATCTTTAAAATCAAATCTACTATAGATAACCCAAGGCCTGTTCCACTGATATTTCGTTCTATATTATTAGATGCCCTGTAGAATTTTTCTGTAATCTTACTGATTTCTTCTTCCTTTATGCCCGTACCATAATCAATAACCTCTATTTTGACTTTTCCAGAAACATTTTCCACTTTGATAATTACCTTATTATTATCAAAAGAATATTTTATTGCATTAGAAAGCAGGTTATTTATAACTATTTCCATTAAATTTTTATTGATTAAAACTTCTGGCACTGCTTTTGATTCAAAAATAATTTCTATATTGCGTTTTTCTGCAAGCAAATTCTGTAAATCTATAGACCTTTCTATTACTTTAACTATATCTTGCTCCTCCAGCGGAAAATCAATTAATTTACTTTCAAGTTTATTAAGTTGAAGAAAGTTACTAATTGTACTTTTCATTAAATCTGCGGCATTAAGAATATTAATAGAATCCTGTATAAGCTGATCGTTATTTTCTCTATATGGCTGGTTTTCTGCAGCAATAATAATTTGCATTAATGGTACTTTTAGTTCATGACTTACCATACGCATCATATCTGTTTTTAATCTATCAATTTCTTTTAATTCTGTAACATCATTAAAAATTACTACATATTGATCTCCGTATCCACTATTAGAATTTATTAAACATAAATATTCCCTGTTAAATATTGATACTTCAGCTTTATGATTTTCTTTATTTTTTATTTCACTAATATCAAGGCTCATAACAAGGTCTTGAATATTTTCATTAATAACAAGATTACCCTTAAAAAGTTCAAAAAAGCATCCATTACTCCATAATATTTTTCCTTTTGAATCAATTACAATAAAAGGGTTATTAATTCCATATATTATTGCTCTTATGGTTTTTCTATCATTAGCAATAACATTTATAAGACTATTTAAAAAACCTATCCGCCGATTAATATTAGAAGGTAATTCGGTTAAAGGCACGTTCTCTTCACGCAACAAATCTTTTATTGTTTCTACTAACTGAGTATCAACCTTATTAATAGTTAAATATATTGAAAATCCAAATATTATTGTTATATATGTTAAAAGAAAAGCAGGAGGAAACCAGAAAGCTAAATATTTAAAGAGAATGAAATTCATTAAAACCATTACGAGAAAAATACTGGTAAAAATAATACCCTGAATTATTACTCTTTTATTGATTATAAAAAATAAAAACAAAATTGCACATAAAGTAGAAAAAATATTTATTATCCACTCTGGAGATGTTTTTAGCCCCCTGTAAAACATAAGACTATCTATAAGCTGAGCTTGTAGCTCCACTAATGGTGAGGCTACTCCATTCTTCTGGTATGATAACGGATTCGCTAAATATGGGGATAGATATCTATCAGTTATTCCTATAAGAACTATTTTATCTTTAAACTTCTTCGCTGATACATTATTGTTTAAAACGTCTACAAATGAATAATGTAAAAATTTATCCGGTGTTCTCTTATAATCAATCAAAATGTTTTGTGAGACAGAATATGACGAATCACTGATCATAGAAAACATCTTTTTTAACTCTACCGGTAAAGTCGTATATAAATCTGACTTTTGTTTATAATAAAGATCTAAAACCTGTAATGAAAAGGCTGGAACAACTTTGAACGGAGGGAAACTTCTTATTATATCTTGTTCTTTAAATACTGTATGCCCCTGTTTAATACCCGGAAATATATTCTCTTCGGGTACTATTACATTCATATTGTTAACTGTACTTCTAATAAGCTTTGTTTCTATTACAATATTTGGAAATGATTTTAAAATATTAAAAAGTTCTCTATCCTCTTTTAATTTACCCTGTGTCTTTACAAAAGATAAAT
>JBFMGH010000611.1:0-4760 GCA_040752795.1 Cyanobacteriota bacterium | reverse complement strand
TTAATACTGGTAAGAAAAGTTAAATAATAGCGTAAAATATAATATTTATACTATAAACTACCACCAAAAAAAGATTTTAGCTTGTTGATAAAACTTGAAATCACAGAATTATCTTCAGCAAAATCTAGCTTTTTAATTTTAGATATTTTCTCAGAAGCGTTCAGTTTTCTAATAATTTCTTCGATATCCTCTTTTTTATCAGAATTAGGGTTTTGAGACAAATAAACAGTATATGCCCCAACAGCTTTTAAAAACTCTTTTTTAGCCTCATGGCATTTCCCAAGATAATAATGAACTTCTGATAGATGAGAACTTATTCTAATCGCTCTTCTGAATTCTGAAATAGCTTCATCATAATTGCCCTGCTCAAAATATACTTCTGCCAAATTTTTATGAGCATTGGCATCCTGAGGAGAAAGGTGAACAGCCTCTTTAAATTCTTTTAGGGCATTTATAAGTTGCTTGTTATCTTTGTATGCAAGACCCAGGCTGGTTCTGGCCTGTATATGCTCTGGTTCTAGTTGAAGTGTCTCTTTGTATCTGTGGATAGCTTCATCATAATTGCCCTGTAAATAATTTATGTAACCTATATGATAATGAGCATCAGCGATGTTAGGATCAAGTTCTAAAGCTTTTCTGAGCATGTCAAGGGCTGTATAATGATTGTCTTGCATTATATAACACAGACCAAGATTGTAATAACCGTCTCCAAACTTAGGGTTTATTCTGACAGTTTTATTAAAATGATTAACAGCTTCCTGATACTGGGCTTTATTATAATATACAAGCCCAAGGTCATAATGAGCTGCAATAGAATCAGGGTTAATATCAATAGCTTTCTGATAATTAACTATAGCTTTTTCAAGCTGATTAGTCAGATCATAAACGTATGCCAGGTTATAGTAAATATTAGGGTTATCACTACTCAGTTCAAGAGCACTTTTGAATGAATTTATAGCTTCATGATATAGCCCCTTCTGAGTATACACAAGCCCCAGTGAGCTATGGGCATCACTATTCTGGTCTGAAATCTCTATTGATTTTTTAAGCTCATCTTCTGCTTCATCAAATAGACCCTGTCGATATAAAGTGTAGCCTACAGCATATCTAATATTAGGGTCATCTGGTGTAAGAGAGAGTGCTTTCTTAAATTCATTAAGTGCCTCATCTGTCCAGCCCATTATGTTATAGGTAATACCAAGATTATTGATAGCCTTAATGTTTTCAGGGTCAAGTGTCAATACAAAATTAAACTCTGCGATGGCTTCTTCATATTTGTCTGTCTGGCTATAGCAAATAGCCAGATAATAATGAGATTCTACATCTTCAAAGTGTATTCTGGTGCAATCTTTATAATAATTTATAGCTTCTTCAAGATTGCCTTTGTTGAAATTGATTACACCTAAAGAAAAACAGGCTTCTCTCTGATCACAATTAATGTTGAGAGACTTTTTATAAAGCTCTATTGCTTTATCAACATTATTACGACTTTCTTCTATAATGCCTAGGCCACATAATGCATCAGCATCATCAGGGTTTAAGCTAAGGACCCGGTTAAATTTTTCTTCAGCTTTATCAATATTAAGTTGTTTTAAATAAATTCTACCAAGACTATAATGAGCGTCAGCATCATTCTCATTTAATTCAATAGCTTTATAGTAGTTATTTATAGCTTCTTCATTATTGCCCTGTTCGTCATAAATTACAGCCAGGTTGTAATAAACAATTTCATAATCTGGTTTTAATTCTAATGCTTTTTTATACTCCTCAACAGCATTTTCATACTGGCCGGTAGCATAATAAAGATTAGCAATATCTTTATGAAGTTCAGGTTCATGTGGATCTATTTCCAGGGCTTTAAGATATTCATTAATGGCATCCTGATATTTCTGCTCATTAATTAGTTCTTTTGCCCTTTCATAGAACTGTTGTGAACTTTCACTGGTCAATTTTTTACCTCAACTTTATCATTGAATGCTAATTCTTCAATTAAGCGTATAGGAAGAGTACCTTTAGAAAGAAGTTTAGCATGGAATTGTTTAATAGAGAAATCCTCTTGACGTTTGATTTTTTCTTTGTCTCTAAGTTGATTGATCAATCTTCTGCCTATTTCATATGAGAGTGGTTGTGTAGGAGTCATAGTGTATCTGAGAACTTCAGCACGAGCAAACTTTTCAGACATTCCTACTTTGTTGACCAGAAACGCCACAGACTCTTCGAAGGATTTTCTACCAGTATGTAGTTCAATATCTATAATAACCCGGGCGGCTCTCCAGAGTCTCTGTTTAAGCATAAATAGTTTCTGCTGATCTGAATAGAAGCCAAATTCTCCCATCATCTGTTCACAATAAGTTGCCCAGCCTTCAAGGAGAATTGTATTAAATGTATCTCTGCGTATAGTGCTTATTTCATTGCCAAACACGTGCTGCTTGGTAAACATTAACTGATGATGATGGCCGGGGTAGCTTTCGTGAAGAACTATAGATGGCAATCTGTAAAGATTATGACCGTCCATTAGTAGTTGCCTTTGAATTTCAGGATCACTTTCAGTTACTGGTGTGACCCAGAAATGACCTGTATCAGATTCTTCGTAAGGCCATACACAATAATATGCAGCAAATGGTATTATGGATCTGAAAAATTCAGGGGTTTCTACTACCAACACCTTTTCGTTTTTAGGAACCTCGAGGATATTGTTGTCTTTAACAAAGTTGAGAGTCTTTTCTGTTAAGTCTTTGTATGTTGATAAGAGCTTATCTGCTGGCACAATCTGTGATTCAAGCTCACTCATTAAAGCTTCAGTAGATTTATTTTTATCTATATGAGAAGCTAGTGCCTTAATATCTGCCTGTGTTTTATTGAACAACTCATAACCCAGTTCATTTAAATATCCGCTGGAATGTTCAAGGAAATGGTGGTTAATTAAATAATGATCAAATACCTGTCTGCCAACGCAAAATTCACCATGTGAGCGTTCCATTAAATCTACATTCAAGAAATGCTCATAAGCTTCAAGTGCAGTCAGGCATGTATTATTTGCTTCTACTAGCTTATTGCCAAGCTCAGAGTAATCTCTGGCTGAATTCTTAATTACTTCAGCATCAGGCAAAGATTTAAAGAAGTCTTTAACAGGTTTAAGCAGTTTTAGAGTATCTTCTGTCCAGATCCTTGGTGGGTTATCAAGATTTTGTTTGGCCTGTTCAATCTTTTTAGGTACTTTTGATAATCTGGCAATAATTGCTTCCAGGCGGTCTTTATCTTTCATTGTTCGGAACAAAAACGGATAAATTGAGTCTGTAGGAAGATAAAGCTGAGGTCTGTTTTTTCTTTTTTGAATGAGATTTTCATGATCAAAGAGGAAACAATCTATCCTGGATTTAAGCAATAAGAAATCAACATGCTCATCAAGGCTTAAATTAAAAGGGTTAATTAACCGGATTTTCTTTTTAGTCTCAAGATTCAAATGGAGGTCTTTTTCATAACCAGCATCTGAATAATCTTTTGAGTCTTTATCATGTCTTGTAAGGCCTAATGAACTTGCATGTTCAGGGTTAAGCATTAAAAAATCATCAAAGTAATAATTCAAAGCAACCATGAACTTTTTTGAAATTCTGTCTTTATATTCTCTTTCTTTTTCGTAAAGTGAAATGACCATAATTTATGTTATACTCCTATATAAGACCTTCTAACTCATTTATTGTGATATCTATTTTAACACTTACAATAACCTGAGCCAAAACTTTTTTAAAACTATAGTGGTCTTTTAAAATAAATAAATACTCACAATTAAGAAAGTTTGTTTCGGGTGTAAAGGCTTTTATGGAAGCTTTTTTGCCCTCAAAGAAAATTGATCGCAGCCGTTGATTTCTTAATTGATCACTGATTTCTATTGATTCTTATTTCAAGTATGATATTGATTAATGAATAAGTAGTATAAAAAAATAATTTATATGAAGATAGGAGAGTTTATATGAGATATTTAATAATTACATTAGCAGCAGGATTTATTTTATCACCTTCTGTTATGGCTCAGGGTACATTTAATCCTATAACGAGAACTGGAAATCTAGGCAATGTTGACCCTGGTGCTGTTATACAACCTTATGTTGAAACTAATGTGCCTAATACTTATGATTTTATTGATCCTAAAGATGTTGGGCTCAAAAATGAAAACCCCAGTGATGTTATCAATGTAGAAAAAATGGATGTTTTTGGTCAGATTAAAGTAAACCCTGAAAACACTGAAGCTAATCCTCAAGCCGAAGAATAAAAGATTTAAATGTTAATTTCTATGTTAAGTTCTGTACCATAATATGTTTTTTCTTTTATAATTGATACATTGTAAGATTCATTCTTTGAGGCATGATTAATGGTATTACCCTTAATAACTGAAGAAATGAGAGAAGCTGTTTTTGAAGAAATAGGCGAAGATGTTCATAGCTGGCGTAAAACGATGATCCATTATATAAAAGAAGATAATCCAGAGGTTAATGCGGCAATTATACAGGCAGCAACTATAACTTCTCTCGATGCCAAAGCTGTTGCAACTGGCGCTTATATGATTTATAAAATGCTTGAATCTGCGGCAAAAGAACAGAATTCTACTATAGAACAAATTTTAGAATAAATTTATTAATCTATAAAAAATTAATTAGACCGGCTTTAAAACCGGTCTAATATTATTTTTCAGGTTAAATTTTAATACTATAATCAACGCATAAAATAATTGGACATTGCTTGCTGAAATTAAGGGTGTTTTT
>JBFMGH010000610.1:0-5102 GCA_040752795.1 Cyanobacteriota bacterium | reverse complement strand
TAGTTAAAAAAGATTTCCCTATAAAAATAATTCCATCAAATAATTTTGCATATTTAACCGGTTCTATCCTGGATTTTCCATTGCAGGACTTCAGGGACCCTCAAATTAAAACTTTCTGTTATTTTAAAATTAAACTTGTTGATAAACCTTCCGGAAAAATTATTCAGGAATTTTCACAGAATTTTGTACTTGAGCCATCTGAAAATAATATCGAAATCACCTATAAACAAACAGAAAACGTTTTTGATTTTCTTGTCAAAACTGATCAATATGAATCAGATATTAAATATATATGGTCAATTGAAGAACCTTCTTTAAAGTTTAACACTAAAAAAGAGTTTATAAACAATAATAAATTTCATTATAGATTTACAAGAGGGGGTAAATATAAAGTAAAACTAGAAGTATACAAAACAAAAGCATCAACAAAGCCTAAGGATCAGTTTTTAGGGAAAAAAGAACTTGAATTAATTGTTGCTGAATATTTAAAAATAACAGCGCAAGACAGTGGAATGGATTATAAATTTAAAGCCTTAGATACCTTTTTTACCCCACCCTCCAAGCCTCAATACAAATGGGATATTTCAAATAATAGTACTGTTTTAGAAAACAAAACTATAGATGGTTCTAACGATTATCAGTATAAATTTAACGATGAAGGCAATTATCTTGTATCAGTGGTATTACTAGACAGTTCTACCAGTGAAATTTATGCAGTAGCTGAAACAACAGCTAAACCGCAAAAACAAAAGGATGATACATCACAAAACACAGATGACGCAAAACTTCTTATCCCTAACAATTTAAAAGGTACTGATATCATTGATGTAAAACTTGAACTATCTAAAGAGCTTGAAGCAAAAACAAAACAGATCTATTGGGCCTTGCCCGGCTATTTATATTTAAATAACAAAGATATTGATAATAAAAATGACAAAAAAGAACTTCAGCTTCAGGTTATCAATAGAAGTTACCAGACTCAGGGAGAAGCTTTTGTAAGATTATATGACGACAAAGGAGATGAAATTCATGTTTCAGACCAAATAAAAGTCACTATTACGCCTGTAGGTATTGGTATTAGCGCATCAGACATCTGGGAAGCTGGCACCGATGGAAAGAATGCGGGCGGCAAAAGAAAACCAGCTATTTTAAAAAGAATGAAAGATGGAGCCCAAACCGATAGTGCAACGATTGGAGGAAATGTTGGTATTAAATGGGTTGATATGCTTAACAATTATGACGATGCCAAATTAAAGGCTGAGTATGATAAGTTAATTCAATCCGGTCAATATAAACAAATGCGACCACTTGATATACAGGGATTTAAAGGGTATCTGTTAGTCAACCCTGTTAAAACTAAATATAGTGGCAATCAACATGGCTATGTAGATCTTGCTCACCCTGAAGCAGAAGCATCTGTCAGGGGATATATATTTAAAGGCAAGGAAGGCATTAAAATAGAAGGTAGTGTTTATGGTGGAGGCACGAGACTGGGCGTGAGTCCAAAATTTGCTTATGATGACATGCCATTTGTTGAAGCTCAGACTAATACAGCCTTTAATGAGTTGCTAGCTATAATAGATTCAATAAAAATTGTACCGGACCCAAAGAGAGACACTTTTCCTTATAAAGGCCCGGCTCTAGATGGTTCAGATGTTGCAATTATTAAGCTGGAAGCTAATAAAACAACGCTAAATACTGGTGATATTATTGAAGTTAAAACGATCGTAGAAAATTATAAGAAAGATTTAAATAATCTTAAATATAACTGGTCTGGTGATCACGAAGGAACAGGAAAAAGTGTTAATTTTATTGCCGGTCAACCGGGTAAATATTCTTTATCTGTTAATGTTGAAGATGTTGATGGATCTATAGGAACCGCTTCAGTTGAGTTTAATGTCGAAAACTTTGAAGTTAAGATCAGCAAAATAGCTCCCTCTCAAGACACAGCTACTTTTGGCTCCGAAGCATCTTTTTCAGCAGAAATAGTATCTGGCAATACTGGCGGGCAATCTAATATATATGTATACCACTGGGAAGCTTCAGAAAATGTCCCTTTTGAGCCCCAGGATGCTACAACCAGCACCACCAAAACCTTTTTAAATTACCCTGAAAAGATTAAATTCTGGGTAACACTGCAGAAAAAAGATGGTGAAGGAGTAACTACTATAGGAACCTCAAATCAAATTGAAATAACTATAACCCAACCTGAATTATCTATTGTTGTTGATAAAGCAACCCCTGGTATCGGGGAAGAAATTAAAGCTACAGTAAATACTTCTACAAATGCAGATAATATATCATTTGACTGGGAAGAACTGCCAGAGAATGCTAAATTATTAAATGAATCTCAGGATAGTAAAGAAATAACCTTTATTTTAAAAGATACTAAAGCAGCTAAAATAAAAGTAACCGCAAAGACAATAACCGGCAATAATGACCTCGGACAAGCAGAAATAACAGTTGCTGCGAAAGGTTATGAGGTTTCTATTGTAGATGACGGGCCTAAATATTCAACTAATTTGCCAGTCATCTGGAAACAGGGCACAGGTTTAATAGAAGTATCTTCTGAATATGCAGTTAATCAGGATGTAAATTTTTCGGCATCTATTAAAGACTCTAAAGAAACTGACATAAGTTTTCAGTGGAAAGCCGGAGATGGATGTAATATTGTCGGAGCAAATAATGGTACATCTGTTACATTAAATCGTTCTGAAGCAGGGTCATGTCAGGTTGATGTTGTAGCTTCAGACGCTAAAGGTATCAAGCTTGGAGAAGGCTCAGCAGAGTTTAAAGTAACCATATCTCAGGATGATCTTAAAACTGCTGAAAACATTAGAACGAAGGTAAATGATCTTATAAAGCAATCTAATAGTAAAGCTCAGAATGGAGATTTATCGGGTGCTATAAATGATGCTAAAACCGCAGCTGATCTAGATCCTAATAATCCCGTTATTCCGGGGTTAATAAATCAGTTAAATAATCAAAACCAGCAGGTTAACAATTTGATAACTCAAGCAAATAATCAGGTAAATAAGGTTGATCTTGAAGGTACTCAAAAAACTCTTGATGATATTACAAAAATAGATTCCAATAATCCTGCTGTAAAAGAAATAACCGCTAATATAAATAAAAAAATAAACGATAACTATAAATATTTAGAATCTAAAATACTTGAAATAGATAATGTAATTAAAGTTGATAAAGAATTTGATCAGGCTTTAACAATGGCCAGCCAGTTAAGAACAAGTCATAAACTAAATCAGCATTTCAGCGATTGGCTTGCTAAAGAAGAAACCTGGGCTAAACAACAAATACAAAACAAACTAAAAAGCAAAGACCTCCTCCGTGCTGGGGAATCAAAATTTAACAACAAAGATTTTGTAGGAGCAGATGTTGATTTTTCTAATGGCCTTGATACTTATGATATCTGGAGCAAAAGAGACCCTGAACCCTTATATTATGGCAAGCTAAGAGACCAGGCTAGAGAAAACATAAAAATACTCGGGTCTATTAGCAGCAAAGTATTTCAAGCAATAAGCTATCAGGGGCTGGATCCTGCTTTTATTGAAAATACTATTAATGATGGTAAATATGCAATTAATTTGAGCCCTGTTTACGAGCCAAGAATGCCTGAATGGCTTAAAGCACTTGAAGAAAAACGGCAAGCAATCTTAAAATTACTTGCTGATAGGCAAAATGCAAATTCTAATAATACAACTTCAACTAAAATTAACCCTGGAAATAATATATCATCATCACAGCCTGTTCAAACACCCATTAAGTATATAGATAATTTCAATGGAGGGGGTTGTAGTTTTACTGATAATGCTAAAATAAAACTTGAGATACCTTTTGATGTAAGTAATTTACAGATATGGTACCTATGGGATAGTAATGAACAAACTGTTCCTTACAAAATAATAAAAGATGGTCAAATAGTTAATACGGGTCACTTTATAAAAGGTGCCTGTGATCCTTATCAGGCACAGTGGTGTGGCGGTGATACAAATACAAAATTGCTATTAAATCCGGGAATATACGATATTAAACTTGATAAAGCCAAACTCTGTCAGAATAGTGCTAGCAGCAATAATGGGTTTATTAGAGTTTTTGGATCTAAATCACAGACAACCCGGCAACCTGATACATCTGCTCAAAATAATACTACTTACAAGCCAGCCTATACAGCGCCACAGAATGTAAGTTCAAACGTCTTAACAAATAAAATGTTAAATATATCATTTGTTAATCAATCCGGTGAAAATGTTCATTTTTACGGCATGGGAGGAAAGTGCAGTCCTGATAACATGATTATGCCTGGAGGATCTACAAACCATGGTGTAACAACACAGTATAAAATAATAGAATATTATGTTGGTAGAAACGGGCAGACCATTGGAACTGTCAAAATCCCTGTAGAAAGTCTAAAAAACGGACAGACAGTAAAATTGATTTACAGCAATGGGCTCTTGAGGGTTGTCGAACCAATTATACAATCAGGAAATACAACCTCAAACAACTACCAGGCCTCATACAATACATCAATAGCAGGCACCTGGAATGTTAAGGCCTGTGGATACACTGCTATTTTAGAGCTCAACGGATCATCAGGGAATATAACTGGGAGAATTAAATATAATGTCCTTAATACCTGGGAACCTGTTGTAAATATTCAGTATAACAATTCAACAGGGCAGATTAGCTTTAAGAGAACTCAGTATCCACAAGTCCATACAGGGATCGTAACTGGAAACAAAATGACCGGAAAACTAGTCCGTTACGAAGTTCCTGGTAATCTGACCTGCCAATGGGAAGCCAGCAGATAGGACAGTGTATAATTAATTTTAACATTAAGACTTTTGTTTAACTCGAATTATTCACAAATAAGGAATCAGCGAGGAGGTTGCAGTGTGTGTTCTTGCTTTCTGCGCAAGAAAAACACACCCTGCCTCTATAATCAAGACTTGTGCATAAGTGTATATATTCTCAAAAAAGCAAAGGTAGCAGAGAAATAGTGTCGGGTTTAAAAGGCCCGCTGCGCGGGCCTTTTAAACCCTCCCCTTGTTAACCACTATTCCCTGATATTTTATAAAACATTA
>JBFMGH010000609.1:0-3911 GCA_040752795.1 Cyanobacteriota bacterium | reverse complement strand
TGTCCCCCAACCCCCACAAAAAACCCCCCGCCCCTTAATTCCCTGAAATCTATCATTACTTTCAAGAAATAGTATAAGTGTTACACCAATCAACGAAAACAATTAACCCGGATACTTCAAATGATAGTTCTCAGATGAAGAAAGACTCCTCACTGATTCCTGATTTGTGTGTAATCTGGGTTAAGCACGCTAATAATACAATTTAGTGCAGGGCTTATCTTCTTAATCTATTATTTATCCAGACTAAGAAATACTTGATGATACCGAAATTGTTTTCACCACCCATGTATCCAGCGCTTCTGATTTTATTTTATCTTCCACTTCTCTGGCATGTTCTTCGTTTTTAGCTATCGCAAAAATTGCTGAACCACTACCAGATAAAAGTGCATTATAACAACCCAAATTTATTAACCTTTCTTTATATACCTTTAGTTGATGGTGTTCTTTAAATACTACATATTCTAAAGAGTTGAATAGGTTCTCTGATAATTTTTCAATATTATTTTCTTCAATACCTTCTAAAAGGTCAAAAATTCTTTTGGGTGCTGGTTTTATAGATAATTCATCATACTTTTCATAAGCCCATTTCGATGATATTGCTACGTTTTTAGGCTTAACAAGCACAATGTCCAGATTTGGTGTTTTAATTGGTTGTAAAATATCTCCTATTCCCTTACCTATTGCTGAACCACTCTTCAGAAAAAAACTTATATCTGCTCCTAATGATTGGGCTATTCTCTTAATAATATCTTCTTTTAATGGATAAAAATTGATCTTATTCAAAGCATTTAAAACACAGGCTGCATCTGAACTACCTCCGGCAAGCCCTGCTGCTATCGGAATATTTTTGGTTATGTTAATCTTTACATCTGCTTTCTGATGAATTGCTTCAAGAAATCTATGCGCTGCTTTATATGCTAGATTCGATGAATCTAATGGCATTTCGTTAGAATTGCTCTTTATTCTTATATTTAATTCGCTGGATTCTCTATATTCAACTGTTATAACATCAAACAAACTTATTGTTTGATATATTGTCTCAACCTCATGATAATTATCCAGCCTTTTTTTTAATATACTGAGTATTAAATTAATCTTCGCCGGAGTTTTAAGTTTTATTGTTGGCATTATTAATTGTGTTCCTCCTGGCTCAATTGATAAATTATATCTGAAAGGGTTGCCAGCTCCTCAATGGAAAGGGATTCTCCTCTTATTTTGTCATTAAGCTCTGTTTCTCTAAAAGCTTTAGTAATTATGTTACTAGAAAAACCTGATAGAAATAAAGAGTTTTTTAAGGTTTTTCTACGAAAATTAAAACATGCTTTAACAATTTTTTTTAAAATCCTGGTATCTAATACTTTTACAACTGGGTTTTCCCTAATTCTCAAATGCAATATTGACGAATCAACTTTCGGCCGCGGCCAGAAAGAAGTTTTGCTTACATCTTTAATTAATTGGGGCTCTGTCCAGTAATTCAACAAAATAGATAAAGCTCCCCATTCTTTATTTTTTGATTCATGTGTTGCTAAAATCCTTTTGCCAACTTCCTTTTGAACCATAATAACTATTTCAGATATCAATTCTCTGTTCGCATGTTGTATATCGTCTATTTCTCCTATTAAATGTACCAGTATAGGGCTGGTTATATAGTAGGGAATATTTGCTATAACCTTTACTTTCTCTTTTGTTAGTGTTGAAAGATCCAGTTTTAAAATATCTTCACTTATAATATCAATATTTGAATGATTTAATTTTTTTAAATATTCTATTGCATCAGTGTCTATTTCTATAGCTATAACCTTTTTAACTTTATCTGCAATAGAGTTAGTCACAAAACCTAAGCCTGCGCCGATTTCTAATATTGTTTCTTCTTTATTTAATGTGATTGCACTTGAAATTGCTTCAATTACATTGCTATCAATTAAGAAGTTTTGCCCTAATCTTTTTTTATATTTAAATTCTCTGGCAGTTTGTAAATAATTCAAATGTATTTTTCCTCAATTGTTATCTACTTAACTATTAATTAAATTCCGATATTCTTTCTTGAATCTTTATACTTTGACTGCATACTCATATAAAAGCATACCATCTTAATTGTTATAGTTATACAAACCTACGAAAATAAACAATATATGGCTTTAAATTATTCTAGGGTGTTTTTGCCAGCACAGCTGACAAAAACACACGGCCTCTATAATCTGGAATCTTTAAATTACTTTCAAGGATCAGTATAACTTTATTAGCTTTTATTTAATTATATTTTAAATGTCATCATAAGATATTCATGATTAACTTTTATTTTTAAAACTTTCAAATAAAAATTGTTACAAACTATTGTGTAATAAAGATTAACAAACCTATTGAAATATATTTTTTAAGTAATATAATTAAATGTAATAATTACACTTTATTCTGATGATTTTTTATACTTTGCAGAAATAACAACTGAGACGAATATTTTTAGAGAGCGGACAACAATTAATTAGAGGTAGCGGTAATTAGAGTTTGTAGTTTGTCCTACAAAAGAGGATTCAAAAATGAATTGGAACATTGAAGTCAGCAAAGAAATGTATTTAGTACTTTCTAGGTTTTTTAGTATTTTAGGTTTTGATTCCCCAAAAAATATTACTACTAAAGATCTGGAACAAGTTTTGGCACAAATGGAAAAAGTTATTGAAATTAGTAAACAAGTTGCTAAAAAACACGAAAACATCAACAAAAGCCTGGTTAATGATTATGAAAAGTTGATGACAGCAACAAATTCTGTTTCTTCTCCTGTTAGTGATAACCTTAAAGTTGTTAATGATAAACTGGTTCAAACTAAACCTTCTGATGCTAACATTTTAATCATTTCAAAACTCGGTGTTATCAGATATCAGCTTAAAACCATTCTGTCACATCATAATATTGAGGTCTTAACCTGTGACAATCTCTATGGCGGTTTAGCTGAATACGTTAAAAAACTTTATAACGTTGTTATATTTGATATCACTGAAAATATCTCGGATGCTGTTGCTATTACCAGAGAAATCAAAAGAGTTTCTTGCAAAAATGCTTCTGAAACTAAAGTTATTGCTCTGGCTTCTGACGAAAAAAGCACTCTTATCAAAGACTTAATTGGCTTTGGAATAGATTCAGTTATTATTAAAAACGATAACTGGTACGACAAACTTCTTAATGAGCTGGAAGAAACTATTAAAACCGAAATAAAAGTCTAGTTTCATATTTTAAATTCAATATACTTTTTAATATTTACTAATTAATACTATTCTATGAAATAAATTGGCTTTCAAACTCTAATTTATTAGGTTTTAGTAACGCTGTTTTCCCTGAATCTATATTAAAGACTTGTGCATAAGTGTATATATTTTCAAAAAAGCTAATGTAACATAAAATTAGTGTCGGGTTTAAAAGGCCCGCTACGCGGGCCTTTTAAACCCTCCCCTCGTTAACCACTATTCCCTGCTATTTTATAAAACATTAGTTATGCAGAGATCTCTATTATTGCTACATTTAAACCCGTGAGCAACTCATGCCAATTCTCTTTCAATCAAACACAACCGTCATTCAGAACAAAGCGAAGAAGTTTATGAGTAATATTTGTTGCTATCCTTTGTTTCACTCTGGGTGACAAATAAGTACTTTATCAAATGCAATTTAATATCAGCCTGTGAAAGTTTAATGACCTGCAATGTAAACACTTTTAAATTCAATAATATTTCTCTGTCTTCCCCTTGGATCTTTGAGAATTTTACACTTATGCATACATCTCTAATAATGGTTTCGTCTATATTTATAGAAATTTAATCTCTACTTAATCTTTATTTATTACAAAATTTGCCCCTGAAATATACTTTTCCTTGAAATTAATGATAGATTTCAGGAAATTAAGGGTCGGGTGTTTTTCGGTG